>DASSPL010000082.1:0-4233 GCA_035699685.1 Burkholderiales bacterium
CTCGACCAAGGCGTTCACCGCGCAGCTTTCCGCCCTGTTCGTGCTGGCCTGCGTGCTGGCCAAGCAGCGCGGCCGCCTGACGCGGCAGGCCGAGGTCGAGATTCTCGAGGCGCTGCGCAAGCTGCCGGCGTGGGTGGCGAACGCGCTGCGCGTCGAGCCGGAGATGGCGGCGTGGGCGGCGAAGTTTGCGCAGTGCGAGCACGCTCTATTCCTCGGCCGCGGGGTGCACTACCCGATCGCGATGGAAGGCGCGCTCAAGCTGAAGGAGATCTCGTACATCCACGCCGAGGCGTATGCCGCGGGCGAGCTGAAGCACGGGCCGCTCGCGCTGGTGGACCGCAACATGCCGGTGATCGCCATCGCGCCGCGCGACGCGCTGCTCGACAAGCTGAAGTCCAACCTGCAGGAAGTCCGCGCGCGCGGCGGCGAGCTCTATGTGCTGGCCAGCGGTATAGATGCGGCGAACGCGGGACTGACCAACAGCGAGGGTGTGCACATTGTTCCTTTACATGACGACGCGGGCATCCTCTCCCCCATCGTCAGCACGGTGCCCCTGCAGCTCCTCGCCTACCACGCCGCCCTGCAGCGCGGCAACGACGTGGATAAGCCGAGGAACCTGGCGAAATCGGTTACGGTCGAGTGATCAGGCCGCGATATTCGCGGCTTGCAGGTCCGGCTTGAAGCGGTAGCCGGTCCCCCTTACCGTCTCGATCAGCTTGTCGTGGCCGGTCGGTGCAAGCGCCTGGCGCAGTCTGCGGATGTGCACGTCGACCGTGCGCTCTTCCACGAACACGTGCTCGCCCCAGACCTCGTCCAGCAGCCTCGCCCTGGAGAAGACCCGTCCCGGATGCGTCATGAAGAAGTGCAGCAGGCGCAGCTCGGTGGTCCACAGGTCGATCGGCTTGTCGCCCGCGGTGACCTGGTGCGCCGCCGGGTCGATGCGCAGGCCGGCGATCTCCACCACGTCGTCGGCGAGCTGCGGCGCGCGGCGCCGCATCACCGCCTTGATGCGCGCCAGCAGCTCGCGCGCGGAGAACGGCTTGGTCACATAGTCGTCCGCGCCGCTCTCGAGCGCGGTGACCTTGTCCTGCTCCTCGGCGCGGCCGGAGAGCAGCACGATCGAAATGTCCTTCGTGCGCTGGTCGCCGCGCAGGCGCCGCGCGAAGGTGAGTCCCGGCACCCCGGGCAGCACCCAGTCGAGGAGCACGAGGTCCGGACGCGACTCGCGCACCAGCGCCTCGGCCTGCGGCACGTCGCCGGCGCACATCACGCGATACCCGGCGCGCTGCAGGTTGGCCGCGAGCAGGTCGCGAATCGCGGCTTCGTCTTCGACTACGAGGATGGAACCAGCCATGACGTCTCCCGTGTTTATTGGCGTAGTCATGGTAGGGGGACGCCGAACGGCGGCCTATCGCCGGCCCCTTATTTAACAGTCGTGTCATATTGGCGTCATGTCGTCGTTTACCGACAGCCCACCGTCCCGGTACGGCGGTTGCGTGCAGGTGCCGCATGAGGGTGCTGGTGATCGAGGACAACGCGGACCTGCGCGACTACCTGCGCGTGGCCCTGGAAAGCCAGGGGCACGACGTTCGCACGGCCGATAATGGCCGCACCGCCCTGCCTTACCTGGAGGGCCACCAGGTGGACGTGGTGGTGACGGACATCTATATGCCGGAAATGGACGGGATCGAGACGGTTGCCGTGCTGCAGCAGCGCTTCCCCGAAGTGCGCGTCATCGCCATGTCCGGCAAGCCCGCGAGCCATGTACCCGTGATGGAAGAGCTCGGAGCCGCGCGGGTGCTGAAGAAGCCCTTCACCATGGACGAGCTGTTCGACGCCCTGGAAGCGAAGGCCGCATGAGCGACCGCCGGCCGCTCGTCTACCACATCATCGCCTCGGGGCGCCGCCACATCGCGACCGCCTCCGAGCTGGTCACCCAGGGCACCCGCGTAGCGGTGGAGCTCGACCCCGACATCGTCGGCACGAAAGGCGTATTCGTGGAGATCGACCCCCAGAAGCTGCGCAAGCTCGACGACGAGGGCACCGTGTTCGGCTATCCGGACCGGGTGGACCGACGCGGCGCCTCGCCGCGGCGGCGGCGCTACCAGGCGGACCCGCCGCGCGGGCCCGGCCGGCGCGCGACCGACCGCAACGTCCGCCGCTCCTATTAAGCGGGTTATCCGGGGCTAGTCCGGCGCCTCGACCTCGAGCGCGCGCCGCAGGTTGCGCACCGCGCCGCGCAGCGGCCGCTCGTACATCTGCGCCTTCGACGGGTCCTCGAGGCACAGGCGCGCGCTCGTCGCCACGGTGCTCGCCACCTTGGAGATATCGCCGCTCGGCGCGCGCAGCACGATCTGCAGCGCCGCGGCGCAGATGCGCTCCAGCCGATCGGGGTGCGGGGCGTCGAGCAGCTGCTCGATCTCGCCCACCCTGTCGATCAGGAAATCGAACGGCGTGGCCATGTCCGCCGATTTTCACCGCGCGGCGCGCGGAATGCCAGCGGCACGAGATTTGCGTCCCTCGGGCCGTGACCCGCCATCTGAAGAAGAAGATCCTTGAGCGCGCCGCGCAGATCCTCGGCGACAACGACCGGCTGGCGAGCCTGCTCGAGGTCGACCGCCACGCCCTGGAGCTCTGGCTGAGCGGCCGCGCCACCCTGCCGGAGCGCGTGTTCACGGATGCCATGGAGCTTGTCCTGCAGGACGACATCGCGCGCGCCGCGCAGGACCGCCGCGCGCAGCCGCGCCTGCCCGAGCCGATCCGGGCGGCCGTCTAGAAGCCGGCCGGCCTAGGGGCCGGTGGCCAGCGCCTGCTTCAGGCTCTGCAGCGTGAAGGGCTTGTGCAGCGCCGCGTCGGCGCCGACGTGCAGCGCATCGGTCAGGTAGTCGCGCTTGGCGCGCTCGCCGCCGCCCGACATGGCGATCACCCGCACCCGAGGCCATTCGCGCTTGAAGGCGGCGATCGTCTCCAGGCCTTCCTTGCCCGCCATGAAGATGTCGGTGATGACGATGGCAAAGGCGCGCGCGCGTTGCGCCGCCAGCGCCGCGTTGCCGTCGGCCGCCGTCTCGACCTCGTAGCCGAGCAGGCCGAGCAGCTGCTTGAGCGACACGCGCATGTCGGCGTTGTCGTCCACCACCAGGACGCGGTCCAGGATCGCCACGGCTATGCCTCGCTTTGCGTCTCGGCGACGCCGGCGCGCAGCTCGCGCGCGATCTCCATGGCGCGGGCCTGGGGCGCGCGCGTGATCTCCCAGGAATAGTGCGTGACCTCGTCGAGGCCGAGGCAGCCGAGGAGCCGCGACCGGATCGTGTCGCCGCGACCGGCGGCTTCGCCTACGGAGAGCGCGGCGCTGTCGGACCAGAGGACGTAGACGCCGGCGCAATCGGGCGCGTCCTTGACCATGCCTTCGGTGAAACGCCAGCGCTTGTAGATCGACATGCGATTGAACGGCACGTGTTGTTGTGGCAGGCAGTATGCATCGCACGCCGCGCGACGAAAGCCGTTGCGCTCAGGCTTCGCTTGTCGGATCGGTGCGGCAAAAAGTCGAAAAGCTTCGACAGCGTGTCGCTACCCGGTCGCCTGCGCGTTGTACGGCGGCACCTTGGGCAGGCGCCGCAGGATTTCGGCATGCGCTGCCTCGACGCCGGTCGTGATGACCTCGCAGCGGTAGTGCGTCCCCACGGTGGGCTTCAGGTCGCCATTGCAGTGCGCGAGGAGCAGCGCGCGGATCGTGTCGCGCGGCGTGCGCCCGTGCGCGAGCCCGACGTACAGGATGTCGAAGCCGAACAGCAGCAGGTACAGCCCCGGCTCGTCCGGCGCGCCGTGGATCACGGCTTCCTTGAACGGGTGCCGGGGGTTGGTCAGCAGCGCCATGGCGCCTTTCTTGTGCTTCTTATAGGCGCGCAAAATAGCACCGGCAGCCGGCGGCGCGACCGGGCAAAAGTCACGGCAGGTTGCGAAAAGCGGGGTTAAGCGGTCGCGGCGAGGCGGCCGAGCGCCGCGACCAGCTCCGGCGACTCGAAGGGCTTGGCGATGTGCAGGTCGAAGCCGGCCTCGCGCGCGGTGACGCGGTCGCGCTCGGTGGCATAGGCCGTGACCGCGATCAGCTTCGGCGCCGCGCCGAACTCGGCGCGCAGCTTCTTCGCCGTCTCGTAGCCGTTGCAGCGCGGCATGCCGATGTCGAGCAGGCAGACGTCGGGCAGGAAGCTGCGGGTGAGCGGCAGGATGTCCTCG
>DASSPL010000083.1:0-5548 GCA_035699685.1 Burkholderiales bacterium
AGGCCGGCCAGCCGCAGCAGGCGCTCGAGCGCGTGAACAAGGCGCTCGCCGCCAACCCGCGCGATCCGCAGGCGCGCTTCATGAAGGGCCTGATCCTCACCGAGCAGGGCAAGCTGCCGGACGCGATCGACATCTTCACCAAGCTGACGCAGGACTATCCGAACCTTCCCGAGCCCTACAACAACCTCGCCGTGATCTACGCGAGCCAAGGCCAGTACGAGAAGGCGCGCGGCGCCCTCGAGCAGTCGATCCGCACCCATCCCAGCTACGCGACGGCGTACGAGAACCTCGGCGACGTGTACGCCAAGCTCGCCAGCCAGGCCTACGGCAAGGCGCTGCAGCTTGACGGCTCCAACACAGGTGCGCAGAACAAGCTGTCCCTCGTGCGGGAGCTGGTGCGCGAGCCGGCCGCCAAGCCGACGGCGGTGGCAGTGGCCCCGGTTGCAAAAGAAGCCGCCCCGAAACCGCCGGTAGCAGCGCAGAAGGCGCCGGAAAAGGTGGCCCAGGCCCCGGAGAAGCCGGCGGCCAAGCCCGTGCCGGCGCCGGTCGCCGCGGATAGCAGCGCCGACGTGATCAAGAGCGTAAACGGCTGGGCCCAGGCGTGGTCGAAGAAGGACGCCGATGGCTACCTCGCCTACTACGCCAAGGACTTCAAGACCCCCGGCGGCGAAGGCCGCGCGGACTGGGAAAAGACCCGCCGCAGCCGCATCACCGGGGCCAAGTCGATCGCCGTGGGCATCGATTCGCCCAAGGTGACCATGCGCACCCCGCAGGAGGCCTCGGTCAGCTTCAGGCAGACTTACCGCTCGGACAAGCTCAAAAGCACCAGCCGGAAGACCCTGGAGATGGTGAAGACCGACGGACGCTGGCTGATCAGGGAAGAGAAGGCCGCCAAGTGAGGGCACTGGCCCTACTCGTCGTTTTCGTCTGCGGCACCGCGTTCGCCGCCACCCCAGAGGACCGGCTGTCCTCCGTGTTCCAGGCGATCGAGGCCAACAAGCTGGACGTGGCGCTCAAGCGCGTCGACGCGCTGATCGCCGACCACCCCAATTTCCGCCTCGCGCACCTCGTGCGCGGCGACCTGCTGCTCGCCCGGGCGCGCCCGCTGCAGACCTTCGGCAACGTGGTGAAGACCGTGCCGCAGGAGCGCGTCGATGCGCTGCGCGATGAGGCCCTCGCCCGCCTGCGGGCGCGGACAGAGCGTCCGACCGACGACCGGCTGCCGCGCTACGTGCTGCAGCTGCAGCCCGAGCAGAAGCATTTCCTGCTGGTGGATTCGCGCCGCTCGCGGCTCTACGTGTACGCCAACCAGGACGGCAAGCCCAGGCTCATCGCCGACTACTACGTGACGCTCGGCAAGAACGGCATCGAGAAGCGGCGCGAGGGCGACCAGAAGACGCCGGTGGGCGTGTACCACGTCACCGCCGACCTGCCGCGCAGGAAGCTCACCGACTTCTACGGCTCGGGCGCCTTCCCGATCAACTATCCGAACGAGTGGGACCGCCGCGAAGGGCGCAACGGCCACGGCATCTGGCTGCACGGCGTGCCGTCCGACGTCTACAGCCGCCCGCCGCGCGCGAGCGACGGCTGCATCGTGCTCGCCAACCCGGATCTCGACTCGCTGCGCGCGCACCTCCAGGTCGGGCTCACGCCGGTGATCATCGCCGACCAGGCCGAGTGGATCGACGCGCAGGCGCTGGAGCGCGAGCGCGCCGGCCTTGCCGGGGCGGTCGAGCAGTGGCGCGCCGACTGGCAGAGCCGCGACACCGATCGCTACCTCGCGCACTACTCGTCGCGCTTCGCCTCGGGGAAGCAGGACCTCGCCGCCTGGGGCAGGCACAAGCGCAGCGTGAACGCCGGCAAGAGCTGGATCCAGGTGCGCCTGAGCAACGTCTCCATGCTGCGCTATCCGGTCGAGCGCGACGTGGTCGTCGTCACCTTCCTGCAGGATTACCGCTCGGACGGGCTGTCCAACGTCATGAAGAAGCGGCAGTACTGGATGAAGGAAGGGGAGCGCTGGAAAATCATCTACGAAGGAGCTGCATGAAGCTTTCTCACCTGTTCGTCCTTTCCGCCGCCGCGGTCGTGCCCATGGGTGCCGGCGCGGCGGATCCGCAGATCGACATCAAGACCAACGTCGGCACCATTCGCCTCGAGCTCTATCCGAGCAAGGCGCCGAAGACGGTCGAGAACTTCCTGCAGTACGTGAAGGACGGGCACTACAACGGCACCGTGTTCCACCGCGTGATCGACGGCTTCATGATCCAGGGCGGCGGCTTCGACCAGAGCTACAAGCAGAAGGCGACGCGCGCGCCGATCGTCAACGAGGCGCAGTCGGCGGTGAAGGGCGGCGTCAAGAACGACACCGGCACCATCGCCATGGCGCGCACCGCCGACCCCAACTCGGCGACCGCGCAGTTCTTCATCAACGTCGGCGACAACAGCTTCCTCAACTGGGGCGATCCGCGCAGCGACGGCAACGGCTACGCCGCGTTCGGCAAGGTCGTGTCCGGCATGGACGTGGTCAACAAGATCGCCAAGACCCCGACCGGCTCCGGCGGCCCCTTCCGCACCGACGTGCCCAAGCAGCCGGTGATCATCGAGTCGATGACGATGGTCGGCGCGGGCGCGGCGAAGAAGTAGGTTGCGGGCGCTCTTCATCTCCGATCTTCACTTAAGTGAGGATCGACCGGAGGCGAACGAGCGCTTCTTCGGATTCCTGGAGGACACCGCCGCGGGCGCGGATGCGCTCTACGTCCTCGGCGACCTGTTCGAGTACTGGATCGGCGACGACGACGTCGACACGCCGTTCAACGCCGTCATCGCCGGGTTCTTCCGCCGCCTGACCGCGGGCGGCACGCGGCTCTATGTCATGCACGGCAACCGCGATTTCCTCATGGGCGATCGCTTCTGCGCGGCGACCGGCGCCGGGCTGCTGCCGGATCCCTGGGTCGGCGAGCTCGACGGGGAGAAGACGCTCCTCATGCACGGCGACACCCTGTGCACCGACGACCTCGACTACCAGAACTGGCGCCGCATCGCCCGCTCGGAAAAGTGGCAGCGCGAGTTCCTCGCCAAGCCCCTCGATGAGCGGCGCACCGCGGTCCACGGCCTGCGCGACAAGAGCAAGGAAGTGATCCAGGCCAAGGCGGCCGAGATCATGGACGTCAATGACGCCGCCGTGCGCGACGCCCTGCGTCGCTCGGGCGCCACGCGCCTCATCCATGGCCACACGCACCGCGTGGGCCGCCACAAAGTGGACGTCGACGGCCGCGCCTGCGAGCGCTGGGTGCTGCCCGACTGGTATGGCGCCGGGGGTTACCTCGAGCTCTCGGGGCGCAAGCCCAGGCTCGTGCGCTGGTAGCCCGGTACGTCGTACGGAATTTGCTCCGGAGCGGGGCATGAAAGCCGGTCGCCTCACTGCGCGCATCCTGACGAGCGGCGTGGCGGCTGCGGCCGCCTCGGCGGCGGCGGCGCTGGCCTGCAGCCACCACGAGAACGGGCATGCTGCGCGGCCGATCAATGCGATCACGCATATCTACGACGGCGGCCCGCCGCCGGCGCACGACGGCGCGAACGGGCGGAACACCGCGCTCGGGCTGGCGATCCATACCGGCGCGTGCATCTTCTGGGCGATGTTCTACGAGCCGCTGTTCGGCCGGCGCAGCCGGCCGGTGGCGATTGGCGGGGCGGCGGCCGTCGCGGCGACCGCGTACTTCGTCGACTACTACGTGGTGCACCGCCGCTTCCGGCCGGGCATAGAGGAATACCTCTCGGACCGGTCGCTGTTCGCCGTGTATGCCGCGCTCGCCGCCGGCTATGCCGCGGCCGCGATCCTCAGGCGGAGGCGACGGCGCGCTGGTCGGAGAACGGCAGTACCAGCGTGAAGGTGCTGCCCCGGCCCGGCGCGCTCTCGAGCTGAAGCTCGCCGCCGAGGAGGCGGCACGCGGCTAGCTTAACCCACGCCCAAGATCCTCCTTGAGATCGGCCAGCGCCTCCAGGCCCACGGCCACGCGCACCAGGCCGTCGGTGATGCCGGCCGCGGCGCGCGCCTCGGGCGAGATGCGGCCATGGGTGGTGGTCGCGGGATGCGTGATGGTGGTCTTCACGTCGCCCAGGTTCGCGGTGATCGAGATGAGCCGCGTGCCATTGATCACGCGGAAAGCCGCACCGCGTCCGCCCTTCACTTCGAAGGACAGCACCGCGCCGCCCGCCTTCTGCTGCCGCGCGGCGAGCGCGTGCTGGGGGTGCGACTTGAGCCCGGGATAATGCACCCGCGCCACGCCGGGATGCTCTTCCAGCCACTGCGCCAGCTCGAGCGCCGCCGCCGACTGCGCGCGCATGCGCAGATCGAGCGTCTCGAGGCCCTTGAGGATCACCCACGCGTTGAACGGCGAGATCGACGGCCCCGCGGTGCGCAGGAACGGGAATACGTGCTCCATCACCAGCTTCCTCGAGCCCAGCACGGCGCCGCCGAGCACCCGCCCCTGCCCGTCGAGGTGCTTGGTGGCCGAGTGGATCACCAGGTCGGCGCCGAGCTCCAGCGGGCGCTGCAGGATCGGGGTGCAGAACACGTTGTCCACGGCGAGGAGCGCCCCCGCCTTCTTCGCCACTTCGGCGAGCGCCGGGATGTCCGAGATCTCGGTCATCGGGTTCGACGGCGTCTCGAGGAAGAACAGCCGGGTGTTCGGCCGCAGCGCCTTGCGCCACTCGTCGACCTTCGTCGGCGAGACATAGGTCGTCTCGACGCCGAATCGCCCGAAGTAGGTGTTGAGGAGCTGCACCGTGGCGCCGAACACGGCGCTCGAGCAGACCACATGCTCGCCCGCCTTCAGGAAGCTCATCACCGTGGCGAGGATCGCCGACATGCCGGACGCGGTGGCGATGCACGACTCGGCGCCCTCCAGCGCCGCCAGGCGATCCTGCAGCATGGCGACCGTCGGATTGGTGAAGCGCGAGTAGACGAAGCCTTCCTCGCCTCCCGTGAAGCGCGCCGCGGCCTGCTCGGCGTTGTCGAAGACGAAACTCGAGGTGAGGAACAGCGCTTCGGAATGCTCGTGGAACTCGGTGCGCTGCTGCCCGGCGCGCACGCCCAGTGTTGCCCGTTCAGTCATAAAAAAACCCGGTTGCGCTGAAGCGGAACCGGGCCTTTGGAGACTGCGCGGCACGCTTTAGCGATATTTGTTACGCGCCCGCAAGCTGTGTCTCAAATCGGCGCGAAAGCGGAAGTATATATTGAACTCAGGCCGCCAGGTTCAGGTCCAGCTGGGCGTTGTCGTCCTCGGAGGAGTCGCGCGAAGCGTCCCGCTCGGTCTCGATGCCGCGCAGGTAGTCGCCGGTGATGTCGCCGGTGACGTAATGGCCGTCGAAGCAGGAGCTTTCGAAGCTCGTGAGGCGGGGGTTCGCCCGGCGCACGGCGTCCTTCAGGTCGTCCAGGTCCTGGTAGATCAGCGCGTCGGCGCCGATCTCGCGGCACACCTCTTCCTCGCTGCGGTGGGCGGCGATCAGCTCGGCGCGCGTCGGCATGTCGATGCCGTAGACGTTGGGA
>DASSPL010000084.1:0-5631 GCA_035699685.1 Burkholderiales bacterium
CCGCCCCAGAGAACCTGCACTTGGGTGCCGGGCTCGATCGCGCGGTCGAGGCGCGCAAGCGACAGCATGCGCCTGAGCGTCGGGCTGTAGGCGTAGCCCGATGCCCAGCCGGCCGGCGCGCCATTGTTAAGGACTTTAAGGAAGCACACCCTGAACTGCCCGTACGGCAGATCGGGCGGCGGCGCGGATGGTGCGTCGCGAAACTGCGCCGCGTAGAGCGCCGCCATGTCGTCGCTCGACCACTCGAGGCCCATCAGGCGACGTCTCGGACCGCCCTGGGCCGCTTCCGCTTCGAGCGCTTTTTTCCCATGAAAGTCGGGCTTGGCCAGGTTGATGGTGTACGACCAGCCCAGCTCGGCCGGCGAGCAGAGCTGCTCGCGCACGTCCCAGTCGATCGCCTCGAGCTCTTCCGGCGCCATCCAGTGCCGCATCATGCGTTTCAGGGCTTCCGGTGAGCCGCGCGCCGGCAGGAAATCGCGGATCACGGTGGCGATGCCGGTCTCGGTGTGGCCGACGAGCTGCGCCTTGAAGCCGAGCTCGCGCAGGCCGAAGCCCGTGCCGACCTCGCGGATCCTGCGCCAAAGCTCGTGCCCGCGCCCCGTGTCGGTGCGCATCATGAACTCGTAGCCGACTTCGCCCGTCACGCCCTGGCGGCCCACCAGGGTCTCGGTTCCAAGGAATGAAATCTTCCGGAAGCGGGAGAACTTCATGTCCCGCCAGTTTTCCCCCGTCATCGATTCGAGGATGTCGGTCGACTTCGGGCCCTGCAGCGCGAAGCAGGTGTAGTCCGGCGTGACGTCGGCCAGTTCCGCCTGGGCGCCGATCTTCTCCTTGAGGAACTGGAGCCACTTGTATCCCGCGGACTGGGTGAAGATGTAGTCGTCGTCGGCGAGCTTCCAGGTGAGCCCTTCGATCGCGACCTTGCCTTCCTCGCTCACCATCGGCGTGTAGACGATCTGCCCGACCTGCTGCTTCGACAGGTCCTTCACGGTGGCATGGTTCATGAGCCGGAAGGCGTCGCGCCCGCGCACCCGCGTCTTGTTGAGCCAGCTCCAGTCGCCCACCACCGCCGCGGTGCGCAACGCAGCCGACTCCTTCCACCACCGCGTGTACTCGTACGCGATGAGGTAGCCGGCGTTGATCGTGCCCCAGATCTGGCTGACGTTGGTTTCGGCCTGCGCCGGGGCGCCCGGCGAGCCGAAGTAGGGACGCTCGACGAAGGCCAGCTTGCCAAGCTGCTGCGCCTTCTCGTACTGTTCGCGGAAATCAGGCATCGACACTCCCATGCAAGCCAAGCGCAGCATTATCGATTACCTCGCCGATAACGCGAGCCGTTTCCCGGACCGGGTGGTCGTGCATCACGGCGATCGCAAGGTGACTTTCAGGGAGCTGGAGGAAAAAAGCGCGCGCTGCCGCGGCGCGCTGGCCCAGCTCGGGGTCAAGCCCGGCGACCGCGTGGCGCTGGTGATGAGCGACTCCCCGGAGATGATGGTCGCCATGCTCGGCGTGATGGGCGCCGGGGCGATCGTCGTGCCCTGCAGCACCATGCTCAAGCCGCCCGAGCTCGAATACATGCTCAAGGACAGCGGCGCGAAGCTGGTGATCGTCACGCCGGAGCATGCGGACAACGCCAGGGCGGCGAAGGCGCCCCGCATCATCGTAGCGCCAGCCGAGTTCAATGCCCTGCTGGACAAGGCGCCTGCCGCGCCGCCGGCCGATTTCGACCGCGACACGCCCTGCCTGATCCTCTACACCTCCGGGAGCACCGGCTCGCCAAAGGGCGCCGTGCACCTGCACGATCACCTGCCGGAGACCATCGAGCGGGTGGCGCGCAAGGTGTACGAGCTCACCCCGGAGGACCGGATCTTCTCGTCCTCGCGTCTTTTCTTCGCCTACGGCCTGGGCAACAGCTTCTCGTTCCCGATCGGCATGGGCTGCGGCGTGATCCTGTGCAGCGAGCGGCCGACGCCGCAGGTTATCGCTGCGCTTTTCGAAAAATTCAAACCCACCGTCTTCTTTGCCGTGCCCGCGGTCTTCCGGGCACTGGTCGAGTACGTGCGCGCCGGCAACAAGCTCGAGACGAAGTCGATCAAGTTCGCGGTGTCGGCCGGCGAGGTGCTGCCGGTGGCGACGTGGAACGACTGGAAGGAAGTGAGCGGCGTCGAGATCATCGAGACCATCGGCACCACCGAGCTCTTGCACGCCTTCATCCACAACTTCCCCGGCCGCAACCGCCCGGGAAGCTCCGGCATCCCGCTCGAGGGCTATGAAGTCAAGCTGCGCGACCAGGAGGGCAAGGAAGTTTCGGGCGCCGGCCGCGGCAACCTCTTCGTCAAGGGCAGGAGCGCCATCCCGTATTACCTCAACAAGCCCGAGAAGACCGCCGAGCTGATCCACGACGGCTGGGTGAAGACCGGCGACATCTACCGGCGCGACGAGGAAGGCTTCTACTGGTTCGAGGGCCGCAGCGACGACCTCTTCAAGTGCTCCGGCATGTGGGTCTCGCCCGGCGAGGTCGAGGATGCGGTGATGACGCATCCCGCGGTGCTGGAGGTGGCGGTGGTGGCCGAAGCCGACGACAAGGGCGCGACGATCGCCGCCGCTTACGTGGCGCTTCGCCCGGGCCATTCCGGAAGCGAGAATTTGTCCAGAGAACTGATGGAGCATGCGGCGAAGTCCCTGCCGCGCTTCAAGCGCCCGCAACGCATCCACTTCATGGACTCACTGCCTCGCACCGCCACCGGCAAGGTCCAGCGCTTCAAGCTGCGCCAGCTCTCTAATTCCGTACGACGTACGTAATCTTCCCGTCAGTTGTCGCATGGAATTCAGGTCCGATCGGCGCATGACCCCTGGCACGCGCCGTGCGTCGCGGAGGCCATGCTCAAGAACCTTCTCCCCAGGGTCAAACGGCACGGAATCGCCAGCACCGCTTACTTCGCCGGCATCAGGGCACTCAATACTGTCATCGACTTCAGGATCCTGCGTGGCGTTTTTGTCGCGCGCCCGGATCCCGCGTTCCTCGCCTGTCCGAAGACATACGAGGGCAGGCTGCTCACCGCGGCCGAGCTGCGGAGCTTTGCGCGCGATCCGGAGAGCGAGCTATCGGACGCTTTCCTCGATGAGGCACTGGCGCGCGGTGATGAATGCTATGCGATCCTGGATCGCGGCCGGCTCGCCTCGTACGGCTGGTACGCATCCGGGCCAACGCCGATCGGACTGCCGGGACTGCTGCTCCATTACAGGCCCGGATACGTGTACATGTACAAGGGGTTCACGCACCGCGATTACCGCGGCCAGCGGCTGCACGCGATCGGCATGACGCGAGCGCTGCGCCACTACCTGGCCCGAAGCGCCGGGGGAATCGTCTCCTACGTCGACTCGACCAATTTCGACTCGCTGAAGTCCTGCTTCCGCATGGGCTACCGGGTTTTCGGCAGCGTGACCATCGTCAAGGCTTTTGGCTGCTACCACGCCGTTGCCGACGCGGGGTGCACGGAGTTCGATTTCCGCGTCGAGCATTCTGGCGTGCCCCACGCGGGCGTGGTCTTCGGCAGATAGGACGGGCCGAAACTACGCCTGCGCGGGCGCGATCCAGCCGCGACGCTTGAAGATTTCCTGGAGGGCGGCTTCGTCTGCCGCGGTGGGGAGCTGCTCGGGCCCATCGTAGGGCTGGCCGGCGTAGGGGCCGTTCTTGCGGTTGAAGCGCGGGTCGGTGAGGTACAGCTTCGGCCCATCTGCAGGTAGCAGTCCATTGAGCAGACCCAACAGCTTGCGCGCCTCGTCCATGAAGGCGTCGCGCAGCTTCTGGTTGACGCGCTCCGCGTCCTCGATGGTGCCGCCCCACGCGGCCTTCAGGCCCCAGTCGTAGTAGCGCTTCGCGCTCGTCGAGACCTCGGCGCCGAAGGCGTCGTAGCAGATGGCGAGCATGCGGTTGATGTAGCGCTGGTGGATCTCCACCGGCACCTGGTTCGCCTGGCAGATGCGCTGCATGCCCTGGTAGCCGATGACCAGGTGGAAGCCTTCTTCCTTGAGCATCGGCGCGGCGCTGCGCGCGAAGGGCGCGAAGGCGGACTGGCCGAACATGGAGAGCTGGTATTTGCCGACGCGGTCGCCCCAGTTGTGCCACGAGAAGACGTCGACCCAGTTGAGCTTGACGTTGAACATCTCGAGCAGCGCCTCGCCGCGCGTCGCGCGCCGCTCCAGCAGCTCGCGCGCCGCGGCGCGGCCCTCGTCGCCGAAGTGGGTGACGAGCAGGTACGCCATCTGCCAGCCGTGGCGCGTCTCCTCGGTCATGTGGCGCGCCAGGCGGTCGCGGTCGTGCTCGGTCGGGGCGCAGTCCAGCAGCGCGCGCGACTGCTCCACGGCGCGCACCTCGGAGTCGCCCTGCCAGACGATGAGGCGCAGCAGCGCCTCCTTGATCTTCGCCTCGGGGATGTCGGACACCTTCTCCCAGCGGCGCTCCCCGGCGTAACGCCCGAAACCGATCTCGGGGGCGACGTCGGCGAATTTCTCGGTCAGCTCCACGCGCGGATCGGGGTGAACATCGAGCTCGCGATGCCACTCGCGCATCATGTCCACCCACTCGTCGAAGGCGCCGCGCTGCGCCGCAGTATCCAGGTTCATTCCGTTTCGAGTTTAGCGCGGATAAACGGCGTTAATATCGACAAGAGGATAAGGACGGAGGAAATCTTGTTACCCAGGAATTGCTGGTATGTCGTGGCCGCCGGCCATGAGGTCGGCCGCGCCATCCTGAAGCGGCAGATCGCCGAAGAGCACATCATCCTGTACCGCACCGAGTCGGGCCAGCCCGTCGCCATGGCGGACCGCTGCCCGCACCGGCTCGCGCCGCTGTCGATGGGCCGGCTGGTGGGGGACGCCGTGGAGTGCGGCTACCACGGCATCACGTTCGACTGCACCGGCAAGTGCATCCGCATTCCCGGCGAGAGCAGGATCCTCGAGCGCTTCTCCGCCACCACCTATCCGGCGCTCGAGCGCTGGGGCTTCGTCTGGGCCTGGCTCGGCGAAAAGGAGAAGGCCGACGAGAAGCTCCTGCCGCGGCACTTCAAGTACCAGACCGAGCCCGGCTGGTGCCCGCTCGATGGCTATGTCCACGTGCAGGGCCAGTACCAGCTGCTCATCGACAACCTGCTGGACCTGTCGCACGAGGCCTTCCTGCACAAGGGCACGATCGGCAACGATGCCGTTGCCGACACGCCCGCCGTCACCACGGTGAAGGACGGCATGATCGAGGTGTTCCGCTTCATGAAGAACTGCAGCCCGCCGAAGCTCTTCGTGCGGGCGGGCGGCTTCGACACCAACATCGACCGCTACCAGAAGATCCATTTCTTCCCGCCGTGCTTCGTCGCCATCGAGGTGTGGGCGGCGCCGACGGGAACGGAGGAGAAGCGCGTCAAGTGGTGGGTGCTGAACGCGCTCACGCCCGAGACGGCGCGCTCGACGCACTATTTCTGGGCCCTGCCGCGCGGCATGAAGCTCGAGGACCGCGAGCTCACCGAGGCGCTGAAGGCCGGCGTGTACCGCACGTTCGCCGAGGACAAGGCGATCGTCGAGCAGCAGCAGATCATCCTCGACCGCGTGCCGCTCGAGAGCCGCTCGGTGTTCACGCCGGCG
>DASSPL010000085.1:0-7189 GCA_035699685.1 Burkholderiales bacterium
AGCGGCAGCACGAGGTTGAGCTCCGCCTTGAGCTCGTTCTCGAGCCCGGGCATGTCCCATTGCTCCTCGACGCTCTCCGCCGGCAGGTACATGTGGAACAGATCGGCGATCACGCCGGAGCGCAGGTCGGCGATGCGCGGCGAGACGTCCTGCGACTCGAGCAGCTCGTTCCTCAGCGCATAGATGGTCTTGCGCTGGTCGTTGGCGACGTCATCGTACTCGAGCAGCTGCTTGCGGATATCGAAGTTGCGCGCCTCGACCTTGCGCTGCGCCGATTCGATCGAGCGGGTCACCATCGCGTGCTCGATCGCCTCGCCCTCGGGCATCTTCAGCATCACCATGATGCGGTTGATGCGGTCGCCGGCGAAGATGCGCAGCAGCGGATCCTCGAGCGACATGTAGAAGCGCGAGCTGCCGGGATCGCCCTGCCGGCCGGAGCGGCCGCGCAGCTGGTTGTCGATGCGCCGCGACTCGTGGCGCTCGGTGCCGATGATGTGCAGGCCGCCGGCCTTCACCACCTGGTCGTGCAGCGACTGCCACTCGCCGCGCAGCTTCTCGATGCGCGCCGTCTTCTCCTCCGGCGGGATCTTCTCGTCGGCGGCGACGAAGTCCACCTGCTTCTCGACGTTGCCGCCGAGCACGATGTCGGTGCCGCGGCCCGCCATGTTGGTGGCGATGGTGATCATCTTCGGCCGCCCGGCCTGGGCGACGATCTGCGCCTCGCGCTCGTGCTGCTTGGCGTTCAGCACCTGGTGCGGCAGCTTCTCCTTCTGCAGCAGGCCCGAGATCAGCTCGGAGTTCTCGATCGAGGTCGTGCCGACCAGCACCGGCTGGCCCCGCTCGTAGCAGTCGCGGATGTCCTTGATCACCGCGTGGTACTTCTCCTTCGAGGTGCGGTAGACCTGGTCCTCGCGGTCGGCGCGGATCATCGGCCGGTGGGTCGGCACCACCACGGTCTCCAGGCCGTAGATCTGCTGGAACTCGTAGGCCTCGGTATCCGCGGTGCCGGTCATGCCGGCGAGCTTGCCGTACATGCGGAAGTAGTTCTGGAAGGTGATCGAGGCGAGCGTCTGGTTCTCGTTCTGGATGCGCCCGCCCGCCTTCGCCTCCACGGCCTGGTGCAGGCCGTCCGACCAGCGCCGGCCCTGCATCAGCCGGCCGGTGAACTCGTCGACGATGATCACCTCGCCGTTCTGCACCACGTAGTGCTGGTCGCGGTGGAACAGGTGATGCGCGCGCAGCGCGGCGTAGAGCTGGTGCACGAGGTTGATGTACGCCGGCTCGTAGAGGCTCGCGCCCTGCGGCAGCATGCCGATGCGCGTCAGGACCTGCTCCGCCTTCTCGTGCCCGGCCTCCGAGAGGACGATCTGGTGGTTCTTCTCGTCGACGAAGAAGTCGCCCGGAACCTCCGGCCCGTCCGGCTTCTTCTCTTCCTTCTGGCGCGTGAGGAGCGGCGCCACCTGGTTCATCTTCAGGTAGATCTCGGTGCGATCCTCCGCCTGGCCGGAGATGATGAGCGGCGTGCGCGCCTCGTCGATCAGGATCGAGTCGACCTCGTCGACGATGGCGTAGTTCAGGCTGCGCTGGAAGCGCTCCTCGACGTGCCTCGCCATGTTGTCGCGCAGGTAGTCGAAGCCGAATTCGTTGTTGGTGCCGTAGGTGATGTCGGCGGCGTACGCCGCGCGCTTGGCGGCGTTGCGCTCCTCCAGCTCCATCTCGTGATAAGGCAGGTTCACGCCGACCGTCATGCCGAGGAACTTGAAGATCCTGCCCATCCACTCGGCGTCGCGCCGGGCAAGGTAGTCGTTCACCGTGACAATGTGCACGCCCTTGCCGGTCAGCGCATTCAGGTAGGCCGGCAGCGTGGCGACGAGCGTCTTCCCCTCGCCGGTCTTCATCTCCGCGATCTTGCCGGCGTGCAGCACCATGCCGCCGAGCAGCTGCACGTCGAAATGGCGCATGCGCAGGGTGCGTCTGGAGGCCTCGCGCACCACGGCGAACGCTTCGGGCATCAGCTCCTCGAGCGTCGCGCCGTCGGCGCAGCGCTTCTTCAGCTCAGCGGTCTTGCCGGCGAGCGCGCCGTCGGAAAGGCGCGCGAGGTCCGCTTCGAGGGCGTTGATCTTCTCGACAGTGTGCGAGTACTGCTTGAGCAGCCGCTCGTTGCGGCTGCCGAAGATGCGCGTCGGCAGGCGCCAGACAGTTTCGAGGAAGGGATGCAAGAGCTGCGAAATCCCGGGAAAGCGGGGGATGGTAACACGCCGGGATTACCCCTCCGGCAGGGGTCGCGCTACTTGGCGCGCGCGGTCTGCGCCGGCGGATGGGTCGCGTAAAGGAACTTGGCCGGGTTCTGCGCCGCGCCCCGGAAGCGCACTTCGAAGTGCAGGTGCGGGCCGGTGGAGCGGCCCGTCGAGCCGACTTCGCCGATCTTGCGGCCGCGGGCGACGATGTCGCCCTCCTTGATGATCAGCTTCGAGCAGTGCGCGTAGCGCGTGACGAGGTCGTTGCCGTGGTCGATGTCCACCATGTAGCCATACTGCGGATGGAAGCCGGCGAACACCACCACGCCGGCCGCCGCGGCGACGATCGGCGAGCCCTTGTCGGCGAGGAAGTCGATGCCCTCGTGCATCGCGTAGTCGCCGGTGAACGGGTCGACGCGACGTCCGAATCCCGAGGCGTTGAACGGCGCGCTCACCGGCATCATGGTCGGCAGCATCTTCTTCTTCAGCGCCTGCTCGAAGAGCTGCGCCTCGAGCACGCCGAGCATGTCGTTGCGGTTTTCGACCTGGCGCGACAGCGACAGCAGCTTCTCGCTGAAGTCGCCCAGCGACAGGTTCTGCGACGGCAGGCGGGTCGGGGCGGTGCCGCCGATGCCGGGGTTCTCGGTGAACTTGACGTCACGCACGCCCGCGGCGGAAGCGAGGCGCTCGCCGAGCGCATCGAGGCGCGTGAGCTGCGCCTGGATCTCGCCCAGCTTGATCGCCATGGCGTCGAGGTTCTGCCTCACGAACGTCTGGCTGTGCTCGGCTTCGGTTTCCTGGGCGGCCAGCACCAGGCGGTGCAGCGCCGGCAGCGGCACCTCGGAGGCATAGCGCAGCGTCAGCCAATAGACGCCGGCGGTCGCCGCCAGGAGAAGCACAAGCGCAAGGATCGCGCTCGCCAGGACGTGGCGCAGCGACAGGCTGAGCGACCTCGCCTTGGCCAGACGATCCGAGATCAGGATAATCTGCAACGAATCCCCTCCCAAATACTCGCGTGCGCTTAACGAAAATCGGCCGGGTGCTCTCGGCCGACGGCGAACTGCAGCCGGTGCTGGCAAAGGCGCGCGATCTTCGTGCGCTGGCCGGGATTGTTCACGGCTTCTTATCCGCCGACCTGGCCCGCAAAACGCGGGTTGCCAACCTGAAGGACGGCCGGCTCGTGCTCATCGCCGATCACTCGGCGGCCGCCGCGAAGCTGCAGCTGCTTGCCCCGGCGCTGGTCCGCCTACTCCAGGATCAGCGCTGGCAGGTTAATTCGGTTTCCGTCCGGGTGCAACCAAACGCCTCACGCGGAGCGTCGCCGGCCGTGCAAAAAAGCGTGTATTTATCCACACATACGCTCGACCGGTTGCGGGAACTGCACGAGCGGATGACCCCCTCTCCGGCGCGCGACGCCCTGGGGCGCATGCTGCGCCGCCACAGCGCGCTCAGGAAGCCCTAGCCGTACTGGAGGACGAGGCGGACCACCCCGGCCGGCGCGTCGTCCGCACGCTCGAACGTCACCGTTTCCAGCGCATCGGGCTGGGTGAGAAGCGCCCGCAGCAGCTTGTTGTTCAGCGCGTGGCCGGACTTGTGCGCGGCGAAGGCGCCCAGCAGCGGCTTGCCGAGGAGGTAGAGGTCGCCGATGGCGTCGAGCAGCTTGTGGCGGATGAACTCGTCGGCGAACCTCAGCCCTTCCGCGTTCAGCACACGGTACTCGTCCAGCACCACCGCGTTGTCCAGTCCGCCGCCGAGCGCGAGGCCGCTGTCGCGCAGGTCCTCGACCTCGTGCATGAAGCCGAAGGTGCGGGCGCGCGCGATCTCCTTGAGATAGGAGGTCTCGGCGAAGTTCACCTCCACCGACTGGGTCGAGCGCTCGATCACCGGGTGGCGGAACTCGATCGAGAAGGAGAGCTTGTAACCGTCGAACGGATCGAGGCGCGCCCACTTGTCGCCATCCCTGACTTCGACGCGGCGCTTCACGCGCAGGAACCGCTTGGGCGCCGCCTGCACCTCGATGCCGGCCTGCTGGATGAGCAGCACGAAGGGCGACGCGCTGCCGTCCATGATCGGCAGCTCCGAGGCGTCGAGATCGGCGTACAGGTTGTCGATGCCCAGGCCGCCGAGCGCCGACATGAGGTGCTCCACGGTGTAGACCTTGGCGCCGCCGTGGACCAGGCAGGAGGAGAGGCGTGTCTCGCCCACCAGGTCGGCGCGCGCGGGAATGTCGACCGGAGAAGGCAGGTCGACTCGGCGGAAGACGATGCCGGTATCGGGCGGAGCCGGCCGCAGCGTGAGCCTCACCTTCTGGCCGGTGTGCAGTCCGACGCCCGAGGCCGAGACGGCCGATTTGAGGCTGCGTTGCCGCAACATTTCTTGGAACCCTGTTAGAGGCGCGAGTCTAGCAGAGCGCGGCGCCACTAGAGTGTCGGGCTAGGGCGACGAGCGGCTCTCGAGCAGCTCGCGGTAGCGCCGCTCGCTCTCCTGCGCGCGCTCCTCGGCCTGCAGACGCTCGGTGAGGTCCTCGATCACGCCGAGGCGGGCGCGGCGCCCGTCGAAGTCCAGGTTGAACGAGGTGATCTTCACCGCGATCGCGTCGCCGTCCTTCTTGCGGTGGCGCCAGACCCGGCTGCGGTAGTTCGACGGATCGTCGAAGGCCTTGTGCAGGTCCTCGATGTCCTCGTGCGGCCGGATCTGCTCGGCGTTCATGGCGAGGAATTCCTCTCGCGAATAGCCGTACAGCCGCACGGCCGCCTCGTTCACGGCGAGGAAGGCGAGCGTCTTCGCGTCCACGACCCACATCGGGTACGGGTTGACGTCGAAAAGCGTGCGGTAGCGCTTCTCGCTTTCCTCGATCGCCTTCTGGTCGCGCGCGCGTTCGGTGATGTCCTTGCCGACGCCGTGGTAGCCGCGGAATTTGCCGCGCTCGTCGAACAGCGGCTCGCCGCTCACCGACAGGTACCTCAGCTCGCCGGCCTTGTTGTACTTGAGGAAGATGAAATCGGAGAACGACTCGTGGCGCGCAAGGCGGGCGCGGTGCTGCTCCCACACCTTCTCCGGCAGCGCGCCGAGGCCGGGGAGCTCCCAGCGCGTCTTGCCGATGACGATGTCGGTGTCGTCCAGCTCCTGCGCGTCGATGCCGGGCACCTCGACGAAGCGCAGCTCGGCGTCCTGCACCCAGTACCAGTCCGAGCCCATCTCGACCATGCGGCGGAAGCGGCGCTTGGCGGAGCGCAGCGAGCGCTTGATGCCGGTTATGTCGTTGATGAGGAGCACCGTGCAAAGCGGCGAGCCGGCCGCGTCGCGCACGACCGCGCCGGAGGTCTGCGCCCACACCGTCGAGCCGTCCTTGTGCACATACCGGCGCTCGTTGATGCGCGCCTTCGCCTTGCCGGAGATCACCTGGGCGCGCGAGATGGCGGTCTGCTCGAGCTCCTCGATGTGCACGATGTCGAGGTGCGTCTTCTGCAGGAGTTCGTCCAGCGTATAGCCGACCAGCCGGCAGAAAGCGGCATTGGCGCGCAGGAAGCGCCCGCCGATGGAAAAGAGCGCCACGCCCACGGCGGTGTGCTCGTAGATCGCGTTGAAGGCCGCTTCCGAGGAAATCGGAGCATCCGTGCCGTCGCGTTCGGTCGTGTTCATGACGCCTTACCCCCTGGAGAGCGGATCATGGCACAGGAATTCTCGCCAGGTATTCGCGGATCCTCCGGGCATTGGTCCCGACGTCGCTGCGGCCGACGCGCGATCTCGAGCGCATGTCGACGCGGCTGCCGGCGCCGGCTGCCGTGATACGGATGGCGACGTCGTCCTTGAATCCGAACCAGCGGGTGGTGGCCACGGCCTCGATGCGGCCCGCGCTGTCGTCGAGTGCCGTGATTTCCCAGCCCTGCGCCCTGGCGGTCTGCGCCGCCCGCGCGAACGCCTGCTGCGGCGGCGCGGCGAGTTCGAGCGGCCGCAGGTCGGGGTAGCCGATGCGCTGCAGCTCGCCAAAGTGGCTCGGGTACGGCTTTGGCGGCGAGAACTGCGGCGGCCGCTCGGTATCGGTGGTGATGTCGTTGATGTAGGGCAGCGTCTTCACGCGCCGCACGTGGTCGAGCGGCACCGCCGCGCTGGCCGCTCCCAGCACGAGGGCGACCACCAGGAGGGGCGCGGAGGGCGCCCGCAGACGCGGCAATGCCAGCCCGACGAGCGCCGCGCCGGCCGCCGCCAGCCCGACGAGGAGCGAGCCCGCGAACATGCCGAAGCCGACCGGGAACGGCCACAGGCCGGCGCGCGTCCCGGGGCCGCAGACCACCAGCAGGAGAACCGCGAGCACGGCCAGCGCGAGCGTGATGCGCCTGTGCCACATGGGGCGAGAATAGTCGAGAGCGGCTGCCGCCCCCGGCAAGGGTGGGGGCGGCAGCGTGATGCGGCGAGGCCTAGTCGGCCTGCTTCCTCAGGAACGCCGGGATGTCGTACTTGTCGACCCCGCTCTGCTGCAGCGCCTCTACGGTCGAGGCGCGGTTGCGGCGGATGACGGCCGGCACCGCGTCGAGCTGCTGGTAGTCCACCGGCCCGGCCGGCAGGTTGTCGGTGCCGGTCTTCTGCGCCGTAACGTTATTGAGCACCAGCTGCGGTTTGGGCTGCTGGCGCACGGCCGTCGCCATGCCGAGCCCGGTGGCGACCACCGTGACGCGCAGCTGGTCGGCGAGCGAGTCGTCGTACACGCCGCCGTAGATGATGGTGGCGTCCTCGGCTGCGAACGTGCGCACGATGTTCATCACCTCCTTCGTCTCGCGCAGCTTGAGGCTCGACTTCGACGCGGTGATGTTCACCAGCACGCCGCGCGCGCCGGCGAGGTTCACGCCTTCGAGCAGCGGGCAGGCGATCGCCTGTTCCGCGGCGATGCGCGCGCGGTCGATGCCGCTCGCGGCGCTCGAGCCCATCATCGCCATGCCCTGCTCGGACATGAC
>DASSPL010000086.1:0-7191 GCA_035699685.1 Burkholderiales bacterium
CCTACGAGATCACGGTCGCCGACCTCGAGCAGGCGCTCGCGCGCCAGGGCGGGATGAAGCTGCAGCCCGGCGACGCGGTGATCATCCATACCGGCTGGGGCAAGCTCTACGGCAAGGACAACCCGCGCTACGTGAAGTCCACGCCCGGCGTCGGCGTCGCGGCGGCGGAGTGGCTGGTGAAGCAGGACCCGGCGCTGGTCGGCGCCGACAACTGGCCGGTCGAGGTGTCCCCCAACCCGGACAAGGACCTGTCTCTCCCCGGGCACCAGATCTTCCTGGTGGTGAACGGCGTGCACCTGCTGGAGAACATGAAGCTCGACGAGCTCGCCGCCAAGCGCGTCTACGAGTTCGCCTTCAGCATGCAGCCGCTCAAGATCTTCGGCGCGAGCGGCTCTACCGTCGCGCCTGTGGCGATACGATAGACGGATGCAAGCCGAGATCGCCTACACGCGCGACACGGGCGAGAAGCTCGTCAACGAGACGTTCGGGCCGAACAACATCCGCCGCCGCTCGATCGGCGCCGAGGAGCTGCATCGCGTCGAGATCGCCGACGGGCGCCGCGCGGCGGATCTCTCCATCGATACGAGCGGCTTCGCGCTGGTCGAGCACCGCACGCAGGTGCGCGACTTCTTCGACCTCGATGAGCTGAAGCGCGTCTACTACCCGGAGGTGGTGGCGCTGATCCAGAAGGTTTCGGGAGCCCGGCGCGCGGTGGTGTTCGACCACACGCTGCGTTCCGGCAACGAGGCCGAGCGCGAGGCGAAGCTGATCCGCGAGCCGGTGCTCTCGGCGCACAACGACTACACCGAGTGGTCGGGGCCGAACCGGGTGCGCGAGGTGATGGGGGAGGAGGCGGAGGAGCTGCTGAAGCGGCGCTTCGCGATCATCCAGGTGTGGCGCGCGATCGCCGATCCGATCGAGTCGAATCCGCTCGCCATGGCGGATGCCCGCAGCGTCGCGCCCGACGACCTGCTGATCGCCGAGCGGCGCTATCCGCACCGCATCGGCCAGACCTACCGGCTGAAGTACAACCCCCGGCACCGCTGGTTCTACTTTCCGCGCATGCGCCGCGACGAGGCGATCGTCTTCAAGGTGTACGACTCGCTGAAGGACGGCCGCGCCCGATTCACGCCGCATACCTCGTTCGACGACCCGGCCACCCCGCCGGGCGCCGCGCCGCGGCAGAGCATCGAGGCGCGCGCGCTGGCGTTCTTCTGACAAACCCTCACGCCAAAGGCGGCGCGCGCTCGCTAGCCTCTGGCGTATGGGCTATCGCATCGAGTATGCGATAGGGGGAAGGACGATGCGCGCGAGCGTAAGGGGCCGATCGCCGCGGAACGGCGCCGCGATCGGGCGCGACATCGCCGCGGAAGCGGAGCGTGCCTCTATCGAGCACCTGCTCATCGACCTGCGCGGTCTGCGCGACCGCCTCGGCGAGATCGGCTCGCTCGTGCTCGCGACCTGCCGCGACCGCCGCGTCGCCGTGGTCGATGGCGACGAGAACAGCCTGTTCTACCCGTTGTCGGAATGGGCCGCCCGGCGGAAGAATGCGCAGCTGCGCTATTTCCCCGACGCCAGGTCCGCGCTCGCCTGGCTGAGCGGGGACAGACCTTAAGGTCTGTCCCCCTGTCAGCGCAGCGGCCGCTGCGGCTTGCGCGCGAGGATGAAGAACAGCGAGCCGAGCACGGCGATGAACGCGATGATGGTGAAGCCGGCGCGGTAGTTGCCGGTGAGGTCGGCGAAGATGCCGGCCAGCATCGGCCCGCCGGCCTGGCCGATGACGATGATCATCGCCGACAGGCCGAGGATCATGCCGATCGCGCTGCGGCCGAAGTAGTCGGCGCGGATCGCCTGCATGAACGGGCCGCGCAGGCCCCACGCGGCGCCGTGCAGCACGGCGAACGCCAGGAGCATCGGCAACGCGACTGCATAGGTGAGCAGCAGCAGCCCGACCGCGTGCATCAGCATGCAGGCTGCGGCGATATAGCGCTTCTCGTACTTGTCGCCGATCAGCCAGCCGACGCCGACGCCGCCGATCTGCGACACGGTGAGCAGCGTGTAGACGAGCGACGCCTGCGCCACGCTGTAGCCGAGATCCTGGTTCATGTGCGTGATGGCATGCACGCTCACCGCGTGCACGACGAAGAGGGCGAAGCCGTGGCCGAGCGACAGCAGCCAGAACGCGGGCGTGCGCAGCGCCTCGCGCGCGGTGAAGTCGCGGTACTGGTCGAGCGCGCGCAGCTCCTGCGTCGTCTCCGGCGTCTTCACCGGCAGGCCGTCGACCGTCTCGCCGTGGTCCTCCGGCCGGCGCTTGATGATCATGGCGAGCGGCAGGCCGACGACAATGGCGATCACGCCGGAGGTGAAGGCGGTGGCGCGCCAGCCGAAGGTCTGCAGCGACCAGCCGATCACCGGGACCGCGATGCCGCCGAGCGCGAGGCCGATCGACATGGCGGACAGCGCCCGCGCCCGCCAGCGCTCGAACCAGTTGATGAGCGCGACGTTGAGCGGGAAGAAGCCGCACAGGCTCGAGCCCAGCGCGATGACGAGGAAGGCGGCGTAGAAGGTGAACAGCGTCTCGGTGAAGCTGAGCAGGATCAGCCCCAGCCCGAACACCACCACGCCGACGCGGATCATGCCCTGCGGGCCGAAACGGTCGATGATCCAGCCGAGCACCGGCCCGAGGATCGCCGTCTCCATCTGCTGCAACGCCGCCGCGCCGGAGAGCGCGGTCTTGCTCCAGCCGCGCTCCGCCTGCAGCACCGCGACGTACGCGCCGAACGACTGCGTCATCAGGCCCGACTGCAGGAACTGCAGCGCCGAGCCCGCGCCGACCATGTACCAGCCGTAGAAGAGGCGCTTAGAATTCCCCCACATGACTATTTCAATGTATCAGGCTTCCGCCCCGCGCTTCGCGGCCATGCTGCGAAACCTCTCGGCCCTTCTCGACAAAGCGGAGGCGCACTGCGCGGCGAAAAAGATCGATCCCGCCGCGCTCACCACCTTCCGTCTTTATCCCGACATGTTCCCGTTGACGCGCCAGGTGCAGATCGCCTGCGACACCGCCAAGGGCGCGGTGGCGCGCCTGGCCGGCGCCGAGATCCCCAAGCACGAGGACACCGAGCAGACCTTCGGCGATCTCAAGGCGCGCATCGCCAGGACCGTGGACTTCATCGAGTCGGTCAAGGCCGAGCGCATCGACGGCACCGAGGACAAGGAGATCGTGCTGCAGATGAGAAGCGGCGAGCGCCGCTTCAAGGGCATGCCGTACCTGCTCGGCTTCGCCTATCCCAACTTCTACTTCCACCTCACCACGGCGTACAACATCCTGCGCCACAACGGCGTGGAGCTTGGCAAGCTGGATTTCCTCGGCAAGCCGTAGTCATTGCTTGAAGGGGGCGCCCAGCCGCTCGCACTGCTCGCGCGCGTAGCGCGAGCCGATGATGTTGGCGTCGTCCGGCCCGCCGTTCACCGCGACGATCTTCTCGTTGCGCAGGACGAAGCTCATCGGGTAGAAGCCGTCGTAGGCGCCGGTGCGGTTCTTGTCGTTCACCCAGACGCAGACGCCCCAGCCGTACTGCTCGCCGCGCACCGGCGTGCCGCGGTTGTAGAGCTGCGTCGGCCCGGCGCGGAACTCGACGATCGCGTCCTTCGGGTCGGTGAGCCGCAGCGACAGGTAGCTCCTGATCTCGGCCTGGTAGTTCACCGGCCGCGGCCCGTACTCGGCGGTGTCCATCTCGGCCTTGGTCACCTTCGTGTCGCAACCCGCGAGCAGATACACGAGCGCGAGGACGAGCAGGCGTTTCATGGGGCCCCCTTCAGGCGTAGTTGAGCAGCACGCCGGCCGTCTCGGCCGGCATCGAGACGTGAGGATAGTGGTGAGCCGGCAGCTCGTGGTAGCGCCAGGCCTTGTCGTTTCGCGCGCGCTCGGCGAACGGCGCGAAGGAGCTGGGCGAGTAGCCGGTGCAGGCGACGTAGACCCGGGGACCGCGGTAGCGGCCCTCGAGCTTGAGGGCCTGGGTGAAGGTCTTCATCGGCTGCGGGTCGCGCCGGTCGTCGAGCCAGGCGATCTCCTTCGCGTCGCTCATGCCCTGCGCCTGGGGCGCAAGCGGCGGCACCTGCCAGCCGTCCTTCGGGAAGTGCTCGCGCACGCGCGGCGGCAGCAGGTCGAGCAGCGCCTGGCCGTGCTGCGGCACGAAGGCGTCCAGGTAGACGAGGGTATTCACCGCTTCGGGGGCGCGATCGGCCACGCCGGTCACCACCATGCCGCCGTAGCTGTGGCCGACGAGCACGATGTCCTTCATGCGCTCGTAGCGCAGCGTGCCGAGGACATCCGCGATGTGCGTCTCGAGGTCGACCGCGGGCGAGGCGAGATGCGCGCGCTCGCCGATGCCGGTGAGCGAGGGCGTCACCACCTCCTGGCCGGCGCGGCGCAGGAGCGGCTCGAGCCGCCGCCACATCCAGCTCCCGCCCCACGCGCCGTGAACCAGTACGAACGTCAGGACGGCCTTATTTCTTGTTGAGGAAGCTCGACACGTCGACCTCGTCGAGCTTGACTGCGGCCTTGTTGCGCGCCTCGATCTCGGCCAGCTTGCGCGGGGTCTCGTTGGTGGCCTGCTCGAAGGCGTCGGCCAGCTTGAAGCTGAACGCGGCGAGGGCCTTCGGATCGGGCTTCTTCATGTCGCCGCCGGCGAGCGTGCCGTATACCCGCGCGGCGAGGCCGATGAAGATGCGCTCGGCGAGATCGACGTAGGGATCCTTGGCCGGCGCCGCGGGCCCTGACTTGGCCGGGGGTGCTTCTCCACCTCCACTCATGACGGCAGTCTACTCCTAACCTGGGTGTCGTCCTCGGCCAGCGTGCGCCGCAGCTGATCGCGCAGCTCGTTCGACACCGTGATGTGCGCGTCGGGCTGGCCCTTGTGCACGGCATACAGCTTCGCCTGGACCACGTGGTCGTGCTCGGCGAAGGCCCTGGTCGCGCGCTGCGCGCGCTCCGGGTCCTGCGTCACCACGGCGAGCGCCGTCTCGCCGAGCTTGAGCGCCGAGAGCCAGGTCTCGCGCTCCATCATCTCCACGCCGAGGTCGCGCAGCTCGAACATGTGGCGCATGTCGTGCGCGCGCGCGATCAGGCGCAGCCTCGGGAAATGGGTGCGCGCGATCTTGGCGAGCCGCGTGACGCCGTCGCGGTCGTCGAGCGTGATGACCAGCAGGTCGGCGCTGTCGGCGCCCGCGGCGTGCAGCAGATCGAGCCGCGTCGCGTCGCCGTAGAACACGCGGAAGCCGAACTGGCGCGACTGCTCGACGTGGTCGGGATCGTCGTCCAGCACCGTCGGCTGGAAGCCGCTCGCGTTCAGCAGGCGCGCCACCACCTGCCCGACGCGGCCCAGGCCGGCGACGATCACCTTGGAGGGCTCGGGCTGGTCGGCGGGCTTGTTCTCGACCACCGCGAAGCGCGGCGCGATCACCCGGTCGTGCAGCACGAGGAGGAACGGCGTGAGCAGCATGGAGAGCGCCACGGCGAGCGTGATCGCCTGCGCCGTTTCCGAGGGAATGGCGCCGTTGGCCGCGGCGAGGCCGAGGATGACGAAGGCGAACTCGCCGCCCTGCGCGAGCAGCAGGATGAACAGCGGCCGCTCGCTCATCGGGATGCGCGTGATGCTGGCGATGAACCAGAGCACGAAGCCTTTCAGCAGGAAGAGCCCGACGATCAGCCCGACCACCACCCAGGGGCGCGTGAGCATCACCGAGAAGTCGGCGCTCATGCCGACCGCGATGAAGAACAGGCCCAGCAGCAGGCCCTTGAACGGCTCGATCGCCGCCTCGATCTCGTGCCGGTACTCGGACTCCGCGAGCAGCACGCCGGCGAGGAAGGCGCCCAGCGCCATCGACAGGCCGGCTTTCTCGAAGAGGAACGCGATGCCGAGCACGAGGAGCAGGGCAAAGGCGGTAAAAATTTCACGCAGGCGCGTGCGCGCGATGTGGCGGAAGACCGGCCGGGCGATGAAGTGGCCGAGCACCAGCGTGCCCACCACCGCTGCCACGGCGAACCCGACACCCTGCAGGGAAAAACCCGACCAGCCGCCGGTGGTGCCGAGCAGCGGCAGCACGGCGAGCATCGGGATCACCGCGATGTCCTGGAAAAGGAGCACGGCGAAAGTGGCCTGTCCCCCCTGCGTGCCGAGGCCGCCGCGCTCGGTGAGCGGCGCGAGCGCCAGCGCCGTGGACGAGAGCGACAGCGCCATGCCCGCGACCAGCGCGACGCGCAGGTCGACGCCCGCCAGGTAGGCGACCGCGGCGATCACGGCGATCGATCCCACGACCTGCGACAGGCCGAGCCCGACAAGGCGCTTGCGCATGCTCCACAGCCGTTGCGGCTCGAGCTCGAGGCCGATGACGAAGAGCAGGAACACCACGCCGAGCTCGGCGAAAGTGTGGATGGCCTCGGGGTGCGCGACGAGCTTGAACCCCCACGGGCCGATGGCGATCCCGGCGAGCAGGTAGCCCGCCACGGAGCCCAGGCCGAGCCGGTGCGCGGCCATCACGGCGAACACGGCGGCTGCGAAATAAATCGTCATTTGACCGAGAAAGCCGTTGCCGTGCTCCATGGCCGAAGTATAGTTTGCCGAGGGGAATAAGCCGAAAAGGCAGGAGGGAATCATGAGCACGCTCGAAGCTCAGGTCCTGGAAAGGATCGAGTCGGTGTTCGTGCGCTGCCCCGAGCTGCATCGCTTCAGCGTGCGCGATCGTTCGGGCCTGCCGGACCACATCGACCCCACGACGCTGGACGGGGAACTCTTCATCTTCGAAATCGCGCTCGCGCCGCGGCTGGGGAAGGCGCAGTACGACGAGGTGTACGACACCATCGCCCGCGCCATCGCGGCCGCCGTGTCGTCCTGTCCCCAGGCCAAGGAGCTCCTGACGGGCAAGACTTTCGTCCGTTATTTGCACTGATCCGGGCACGGGCCTTGCGGGTAGGGGGGCATGAAGCCCGCCCAGCTAGGAAGCCTCAACGCTGACCTGCCGCCGCTCGACGAAGACCTGGCCGCCCGCCTGGACCTGATCTTCGAGCGCTGCCCGCAGCTGCACGGTTTCACCGTGCAGGACTCGTCCGCGCTCCCCGAGGAGCTGCGCTCGCTCGCGCTCGAGAAGGAGCTGGTGGTCACCGACATCGGTGTCTTCCCCTTCATCAAC
>DASSPL010000087.1:0-3793 GCA_035699685.1 Burkholderiales bacterium
GACGGCGAGCACCACCGCGGCGCTCGCGCTCGGCGATGCGCTGGCGGTGGCGCTGCTCGAGGAGCGCGGCTTCTCGGCCGAGGATTTCGCGCGCAGCCATCCGAAAGGGCGGCTGCCGCGCCAGGCGCTGCTGCACGTCGCGGACGTGATGCGCAAGGACGCCGCGCTGCCCGCGGTCCGGCTCGGCACGCCGGCGCTCAAGGCCATTTCGGAAATCACGCGCGGCGGAATAGGCATGACGGCGGTGGTCGACGAGGCGCGCCGCGTGAAGGGCATCTTCACCGACGGCGACCTGCGGCGCGCGCTGGAGCGCGGCGTCGACTTCTCCGGGATCGCGATCGACGAGGTGATGACGCCGAGCCCGCGCACCATCGCCAGCCACGCGCTCGCCGTCGAGGCGGTGCAGCTCATGGAAGCGCACAAGGTCAACCAGGTGCTGGTCGTCGACGGGGCCGGCGCTCTCCTCGGCGCGCTCAACATGCACGACCTCTTCCGCGCCAAAGTCCTCTAGGGCATGCAATACCTGGCTGCGGATGCGGCTCTGCGCGCGCGCCGCGTCCGCCTGGTGATCTTCGACGTCGACGGCGTGCTGACCGACGGGCGCCTGTGGTACGGGCCGAAAGGCGACGTGATGAAGGTGTTCCACGCCTTCGACGGCCACGGCATCAAGCTCCTGCAGCAGGCCGGGCTGGTGATCGCCATCCTGAGCGGGCGCCGCTCGCCCGCGGTCACGGCTCGCGCGAAGGAGCTCGGCATCAAGCACGTGCTGCAGGGGATAGACGACAAGCGCTCCGCCTTCGAGAAGATGCTGAAGAAACTGCGCCTCGCCGCCGACGCCGCCGCGTACATGGGCGACGATCTGGTCGACCTGCCGGTGCTCGAGCGCTGCGGGTTCGCCTGCGCGCCGCGCGAGGCGCCGCGCGACGTGCGCGCGAAAGTGCACGCCGTCCCCACGGCCGCCGCCGGCCTCGGCGCGGTGCGCGAGGTGTGCGACTACATCCTGCAGGCGCAGGCCGGATGAGCACGACCCGCCTCTTCCCCCTGGCGCTGATGCTCTCGCTCGCGCTGCTCACGCTGTGGCTCGACCACCAGGTGCGCGTCGAGGAGCCGGCGCATCCGTCCCTGCGGCGGCACGATCCGGATTACCTGGTGTCGAACTTCATCACCACCACGTACAACAAGGAAGGCAAGGCGGAGCTGGTGCTGTCGGCGGCGCAGATGGTGCATTACCCGGACGACGACTCGACCGAGCTCACCCTGCCGCGCGTGCTGCAGGCGCGCCCTTCGCAGCCGCGCATGACCGTGCGCGCCGAGCGGGGCAAGGTGTCGCGCGAAGGCGACGAGATCTTCCTGCACGACAACGTGCTGCTGGTGCGCGAGGCGCACGAGGCGCACCCCGAGGCGCGCATGACGACCAGCTTCCTGCACATCCTGCGCGACCGCGCGCTGGTGCGCACCGACCGCGAGGTGCGCTTCGAGGAGCCCGGACGCTCGCTCACCGGGCGCGGCATGGAATACCGCAACGACACGCGGGAGCTGTTCCTGCGCTCCGACGTGGTGGCGCGCTTCGAGAACAGGAAATGAGGGGCTTCATCGCTCTCCTCGCCCTCGTTGCGCTGGGCGCCGCGGCCGAGCAGGCCGATTCGACCAAGCCGACGCAGATCGAGGCCAACCGCATGACCGCCGACGACGCGCGGCGCATGAACGTGTTCGAAGGCAACGTCGTCGTCACGCGCGGCACGCTCAACATCCGCGCCGACCGCATCGTCGTGCGCCAGGACGCCGAGGGCAACCAGTTCGCCACCGCCACCGGCAATCCGGTGCGCTTCCGCCAGCGCCAGGATCCCAAGCCGCCGGAGAAGGAAGGGCAGTGGATGGAGGGCGAGGCGCGGCGCATCGAGCTCGACGACAAGAGCGGCAAGATCGAGCTGTTCGACTCGGCGCGCGTCAACCGCGGCGGCGACGAAGTGGTCGGCAACTACATCCTGGTCGACCAGAAGAGCGACTTCTTCACCGTCACCCCCGGCAAGGGCGAGGGCCGCGTGAAGATCATCATGCAGCCGCCCAAGCCGCCGGCGAAATGAAGCGCGACATGGAAGCCCGCGCCGCGCCCGACGCCGCCACCGCGCCCTCCCCGGTCCGCTCGGCGGTGAGCCGGCTGCGCGCGCAGCGGCTGCGCAAGAAGTACAAGTCGCGCACCGTGGTGCAGGACGTCTCCCTCGAGGTCGGCAGCGGCGAGGTGGTCGGGCTGCTCGGCCCGAACGGCGCGGGCAAGACCACCTGCTTCTACATGATCGTCGGCCTGATCCCGGTGGACGCGGGCGCGATCCACCTGGACGAGGCCGAGCTCACCCACCTGCCGATCCACCGCCGCGCGCGCCTCGGCATCTCCTACCTGCCGCAGGAGAACTCGGTGTTCCGGCGCCTTTCGGTCGAGGAAAACGTGCAGGCGATCCTCGAGCTGCAGGGCCTGCCGCGCGGCGACATCGAGGCGCGGCTGGGCGAGCTGCTGAAGGACCTGAACATCGGCCACCTGCGCAAGCACGCGGCGCTGTCGCTTTCGGGCGGCGAGCGCCGCCGTCTCGAGATCGCCCGCGCGCTCGCCACGCGGCCGGCCTTCATCCTGCTCGACGAGCCGTTCGCCGGCGTCGACCCGATCGCGGTGCTCGACATCCAGCGCATCATTAGGTTCCTGAAGGAGCGCGGCATCGGCGTGCTCATAACGGACCATAACGTCCGCGAGACGCTGGGCATCTGCGACCGCGCCTACATCATCAACGAAGGCGCGGTCCTCGCCTCGGGTCATCCCGAGGAGATTGTCTATAATGACAGCGTGCGCCGGGTATACCTGGGCGAAAACTTCCGGATGTAGGTTTTTTAACCTCCATCCCGGCACACTGCAGACCCCGCGATGAAGCCCTCCCTGCAGTTCCGTCTCTCGCAGCACCTGACGCTGACGCCGCAGCTGCAGCAGTCGATCCGGCTGCTGCAGCTCTCGACGGTGGAGCTGAACCAGGAGATCGAGCGCATGCTCATGGAGAACCCCGCGCTGGAGCGCGAGGACCATGAGGAGGCCGCCGAGGCGCCTGCCGCGCAGGGCGCCACCAGCAGCGTGGCCACCGAGGCCCCGGCGGCGCCGGCGGAGGTCGACTGGTCGGCCGACCTCGCGTCCAACTGGCGCACCGGCGGCGACGACGAGGAGAACGACCGCAACTTCGCCACGCCCGACACGCAGACGCTGCGCGACCACCTGCACAGCCAGCTCACCCTCACCAACTTGAGCGTGCGCGACCGCGCGTTCGTCGGCCTGCTGATCGACGCGCTCGACGATGACGGGTATCTCACGCAGAGCCTCGAGGAGATCGCCGCGCTGCTGCCGGCGGAAGCCGAAGCGGATCCCGAGGAGCTGTCGATCGCGCTGCGCCACCTGCAGAACTTCGAGCCGGCCGGCGTCGGCGCGCGATCGCCGGGCGAATGCCTTACGCTGCAGCTGCGCAGTCACGCCCCCTGTCCGGCCCGCGAGCTGGCGCTGGAGATCTGCGACAAGCATCTCGAGCTTCTCGCCGCGCGCGACTATGCGCGGCTGAAGAATCTCACGGGCTGCACGGAGGACACGCTGCGCGCCGCCCAGCAGCTCATCCGCGGCCTCAATCCGCGTCCCGGCGCGTCGTTCGCGCAGATCGAGGCGCGCTACGTGGTGCCCGACGTGATCGTGAAGAAAACGCGCGGCTCGTGGCGCGCGAGCCTCAACCCCGACGCCATGCCGCGGCTGCGCATCAATCGCCTCTACGCC
>DASSPL010000088.1:0-18967 GCA_035699685.1 Burkholderiales bacterium
GCGGCGAGCCGCACCTCGGGCTCGGCCTCTATATCGTGCGCCTGGTCGCCGAGTTCCATGGCGGCAGCGCCACGGCGATCGACCGCGAGGACGGCTCGGGCGTGGTGGTGAAGGTCAGGACGCCGCTGAATTCCGTACCGGGTACGTAATCCGGGTGATTTGCAGGCGATTGCCGACGATCGCCTGGCGCGTGACGCGGATGCCGCCGCTCGTCCAGCCGGCGAAGTCGGCGTAGCCGACGCCCGGCGAGGATGCCGCCGGGGGAACGACGCGCACCGTCCAGCCGCTCTTGCCCTTGCGGAACACCCACAGCTCGCGCCAGCTTTCGGTCGGCTGCACCGCGACGGCGAGCGCGTTCGCAGCGCCGTTCACCACGGCGGTGGCGGGCCAGACGTGGCCATAGGTGCAGCGCCTTGCAAGCTCTTTCTTCTTCGCGTCCACCAGCATGACGCACGTCTGGCCCGGCTCACCCGGGGCGGTGGCGATATGCAACGGCTTCTCCGTGGACGGCGGCGGCGCGAGCGCGACGCGCACCGCGCCCACGCGCGTCTGCGTCTCCGCGTAAACCGCCTGGTCGGCTTCCGCAAGCTCCTCGCGGTTGATGGCGAGGAAGGCCTTCGCTGCCGATTGCGCGGCTGACGCGGCGTCCTCGCCCTGCCGCGCGCGCTGGTAGGCGACGCTCGCCCAGACCGATGCGCGCCGCATGAGGATGCGGTTGCGCAGGTAGCCGGGAAGCGCCGACTCGTCCGTCCCGTCGAGCAGCTGCGCGAGCGTGATCTCCGGCTTCAGGCAGGAGGGCTCGGAGAGCGCGAGCATGGCGCGCGCACGCTGCTCTTCCGTCGTGCGCATGGCGAGCAGCCTGCGGTATGCGGCGCCGTCGTAGCAGAGCCGCATGCGGCCGTAGCGCTCCACCGTGAGGAAGCGCACGCCATAGCGCGCCACGACCTCCAGGTGCGAGCCGGAGCCCTTGCGCGCCAGGCGCTCGGCGAGCACGCCCATGATGTCGAGCACCTCGGCGCCTTCCAGCGCCTCGGGCGGCACCGCTTCTATGTAGGCGGCGGCGATGCCGATGCCGAGCGCCTCGCTCCCGGGCATGCCGCGCAGGAAGCGCAGGATCGCGAGCAGCTCCGGCGCCTCCGCCGGCTCGAGCGCGAGCCGCCGCACCTGGCTCGCGCGCACGTATCCGCCGCGCTCGCGCGTGTAATCCCACACCCGCAGGTAATCGAGCCGCTCGCCGCGCACCTCCACGGTCTCGCCCTGGTAGAGGACCGCGTTCGGCCGCGCCGCGGCGCCGGGCGCCGGGCGCAGCGCGGTCTCGTCCTGCAGCACGATGGCGTAACCGGCGTGGCTGGAGAAACTGAGGAGGAGGGCGATGACCAGCAGGAGGATTCTCACTTGTGCCCTCCGCCGAGGAGCGTCGCGCCGATGAAGTCGTTGTTCGCCGGCGGCGGCGCGATGATCACCTGGATCTTGTCCGACAGCTTGTCGGCGAGCGCCTTCTGGATGAGAAGCGGATGGCGGCTGACGAGCTCGCCCTCGCGCTCCATCTGCTGCGCGTTGGCCTTGCCCACCTTCTCCAGACGGTACGCCTCGGCTTCCGCGAGCTTCTGGCGTGCCTTGGCCTCGCCTTCGGCCTCGATGCGCCGCGCCTGGGCATTGCCCTGCGCGCGGCGGATGGTGGCGACGCGCTGGGCTTCGGCCTCGAGCTTGCTCTGCTCCACCTGGCGCTGCTTGAGCGGCAGGACGTGCTTCATCGCCTCGTCCTGCGCGCGCGCCGCGATCAGCTGCTCCAGCGCGGAGGCTTCGGCCGCCTTCTCGCGGCGCACGCGCGCCGCCTCGCCCTCGAGCTCGGTCTCCTTGACGCGCTTTTCCTTGAGCTCGAGCGTGTAGCGCATCTTCTCCGAGGCGAGCTCCTCGTTGAGCAGCGCTTCCATGCCGCGGCGGTAGTCGGCGGGCAGGTCGACCTTGCCGACCAGCACGTCGCGCAGCGTGATGCCGTCTGCGGCGAGCTTGGGCCGCAGCTCGCCCTCGATCGCCTGCTGGATCTCGGCGCGCTTGGTGGAGAAGATCTCGCGCACGGTGTAGCGCGCGAACACCTTGTAGACCACGCTCTGCACCGCGGGCTCGACCAGGTCGGCGCCGAGGTTCTCGGGCAGGTTGTTCCACACCGCGCGCAGCCGCGCCGGGTCGAGCGCGTAGCGCACCAGCACGTCGACGCCGAGCGACAGGCCTTCCACCGACTGGAAGGGCGCCGGGCCGTCGGCGCGCGAGCTCTCGGCCGGGCGGTAGACACGGTCGCGCAGCGAGAAGATGCGCAGGTCGTGCATGCCGGGAAACACCACCACGTTGCTGTCGCGCCACTCGTCGACCGTGCCGGAGAGCCGGTTGAAGCGGATGCCGAGCTCGCCCCGCGCCACCGCCTTGATCGGCGGGTGACGATAGAGCGCGTAGGCCATCGCGGCGAACACGGCGACGGCGATGAGGAGGATGCGCGCCGCGAAGAGCGCGCGACCGAGCTTTTCCAGGAGGTCTCGCATGGCGGCCATTGCACCCGCGCGGGCGGGCGCGAGGCGGGCGCAGCGCCGCAAAACCGCTGATCGATGCTGACAGGAAAATTACGTACGTCGTACGGAACTGGGCGAGTAGCGCTATGCTGCGCGGGCCATGGACCGCGCGAGCCCCGGCGTCGCCACCCGGCGCGTGCGCGACCTGCCGGCGCCGCCCGGCCTGCCCCTCATCGGCAACCTGCACCAGCTCGACCGCGCCCGCCTGCACCTGACGGCGGAGGGCTGGCGCCGCACGTATGGCGACTTCTTCCGCTTCCGCAACGGCCCGCGCGAGATCCTAGTGATCGCCGACCCGGAAGCCATCGCCGCCGTGCTGCGCGACCGGCCCGACGGCTTCCGGCGCACGCGGCGCCTGGCGGGCATCGCCCAGGACATGGGCTTCGCCGGCGTGTTCAGCGCCGAAGGCGAGGCCTGGCGGCGCCAGCGCCCGATGGTGATGGCCGGGCTCGATCCCACGCACGTGAAAAGCTATTTCCCGACGCTGGTGCGCGTCACCGAGCGCTTCGCCGCCCGCTGGCGGCGCGCCGCCGACGCGGGCAGCGCGATCGACCTGCAGGCCGACCTGATGCGCTACACGGTCGACGTCACCTCGGGGCTCGCCTTCGGCATCGACATCAACACCATCGAGTCGCGCGACGAGGTGATCCAGCAGCACCTGGACAAGATCTTCCCCGCGCTCTTCCAGCGCGTCATGGCGCCGTTCCCGTACTGGCGCCTCCTCAAGCTGCCGGCCGACCGCGCGCTCGAGCGCCACCTCGCCGAGCTGCACCGCGCGGTGGACGGGTTCATCACCCAGGCGCGCAAGCTCATGGACGCCGAGCCGGCGCGGCGCGCCGACCCGACCAACCTGATCGAGGCGATGATCGCCGCGCGCGACACCCCGGGCAGCGGCGTCGACGACATCGACGTCGCGGGCAACGTGCTCACCATGCTGCTCGCCGGCGAGGACACCACCGCGAACACGCTGGCCTGGATGATCTGGCTGCTGAGCCGCAATCCCGCCTCTCTCGAACGCGCACGCGCCGAAGTGAACGGCGTGATTTCAACCCCGTTGCCCACCCGCTACGAGCAGCTCGCCCAGCTGCCGTTCATCGAGGCGTGCGCGAACGAGACCATGCGCCTGAAGCCGGTCGCCCCGCTCATCATCGTGGAGCCGATTCACGACACGGTGGTCGCCGGCATCCAGATCCCGGCGCGGCAGCTGGTGATGCTCCTCATGCGTCCGGGCGCGACCGACGAGCGCTACTTCCCCGACGCGCAGGCCTTCGATCCGGCGCGCTGGCTCGATCCGGCGGCGAAGGGCGCGAGCTCCGCCAAGCGCGTCGCCATGCCGTTCGGCGCCGGCCCGCGGCTCTGCCCCGGGCGCTACCTCGCCGTGATGGAGATGAAGATAGTGATGGCCATGCTCCTCGCCAACTTCGAGCTCGAAAGCGTCGGCACCGCGTCGGGCGGCGAGCCGCCGGAGCATCTCGCCTTCACCATGGCGCCGGTCGGTCTCGAGATGCGCCTGCGCAACATCCCTAGGTCTAGGGGTTGACTTCGCTCGCCCGCGTGATCAGAATTCGCGCCCTCTTGCACAAGGCCATGGAGCACATGCCGCCACTTTTGAATGACGCGAGCCGGGAGACGATCTCCGCGTAAGCGCATTGCGCCCATCCGCAGCCCGGACCGCGCAAGCGCTCCGGGCTTTTTGTTTCCGGCGCGTCAACGCCGCTGCAAGCACGGCGTTGGAGGAACAGACATATGAATCGACTTGAACACATGACCGAGAAGCACCTGGATCCGATCGCGCCCTGCGAGGCGCGCGCTCGCACCCCCGCCATGGAGGAGATCCTCTAGCGACTTCACTCGCTCGAGATCCCTTCACAGCCCGGGTGCGCCGCAAGGTCCCCGGGCTTTTTGTTTTCCATGCCCCGCTGACGGAATCGGCATACGTGCATGCCTCAGAAGCATGTTTCTCCGGGTTCGAATCCCGGGTGGGGTACCCGATTTCTTCGCGCGAGCGAACGCGCTCGCGCCTGCTCTTTTACAACTTGGATGTGGCAAACACGCCCCGCCGCGCGCAACGTGCCCTCGGAAAGCCATGGGCCGCGCGGCGGGGTTGGCGGGCTCGCGCCCGCCGGTAACGCCATCGACTCATCTCGCTGTAGCGCAGCAGGCCAGCGCGCGTCGTTCGGGACGACGAGGCCGCAGGTTCGAATCCTGCCGGCGAGACCAGACTCAAGACCCCTGTAGCTCAGTGGAGCGAGAGCGCGACGCTACGAACGTCGAGGGCGGGAGTTCGATTCTCTCCTGGGGTACCAACACAGGCGCCGTAACTCAGAAGAAAGAGTGCCTCCCTGTCGAGGAGGAAGTCGCGGGTTCAAGTCCCGCCGGTGCCGCCAACCTTGCGGCGCGTAGCTCAATTGCGCAGAGCAGCTGACTCTTAATCAGCAGGCTGCAGGTTCAAGTCCTGCCGCGCCGACCAGTCGAATGCTCGGTTAGCTCAGATGAAGAGCGCCCGCCTTACAAGCGGGAGGCCGATGGCTCGATCCCATCACCGAGTACCAAAACTGCTTCCCAAGCTGATCTGGTGACAGCGCCGGTTTGAAAGTCCGGAGAGCTCCGATCGAAACGGAGGGGAAGCGCCAGGCAATGCCGGTCTAGCTCAGCGGGAAGAGCAGCCGCTCGATAAGCGGCAGGTGCGTGGTTCGAGGCCACGGGCCGGTACCAGCAAACGACGGTGATCTTGGTGTAGCAGCAGCACAGCGGAACGTGACTCCGCAGGCGCCGGTGCGAGTCCGGCAGATCTCCCCGCACCGGCGAGCGCGGTCAGTGCGTTTCCTCGATGTGGCCGGTGACCTCGACCTGCACCCGGCGGTCGGGCTGCAGGCAGGCGATGAGCCCGGCCTTCGACTCCCTCTCGACCCCCATGGACTCGCAGGCCTCCCAGGCGATCGGCTCGCGGTCGCCCTTCGCCTCGAGGTGCACGAGCTCCAGCTTGATGCCCTTGGCGGCGAGGTGGTCGCGTACCGCCCAGACGCGGCGGGCGGAGAGCAGCTGGTTGTAGTGAGACGAACCGATGACGTCGGCGTGGCCGACAGCCGTGATCGTCTCGACTTCCATGGCGACGAGCTTCTGCGTGAGCTCGTCCAGGCGCTTGAGCGCCTCGCCGCCGATGCGATCGTCGTTGAAGGCGAACAGGACCTCGGTCTTGTAGCTCACCGGGACCCGCTTGACGACGGCCGGCCGGGTCGGCTGCACGGCGGGCTCGGACTCCAGCAGCGACGCCTTGGTGATGAATTGCGGGTCGCATTCCTCGCTCGCGCTCTCCGGGGTCCAGCTGGCGGTGCGCCAGCAGGAACCGTCGGCGCTGCGGACCGGCGTGCCGCCGGCGGTGACATAGGCCTGCGCAAAGGCGGCGCCGGCGAAGGCGGCGGCGATCGCGGCGGCGACGGTGCACTTCACGAAACTCTTCAGCATGGTGTTCTCCCGTGTGTGTGTTGGACGACGGGACCATGCTGGGACGCGCGCATGGCGCGCACCGGGCCGAATCATGGCTTTTCAATGACAAATGCTTGCCACATCCAGCGAAGGATTCTTCGTGAACGCGTTCGCAGCGGGCGAGGCTCTTGAGTCCTCCCTGGCGCGCCTGCCTGAGACATCGGCGTGGCGTGTACCGCGGCGCGCGAGCGATGAATGTTGGGCGAGATAGCTCAGCGGTAGAGCAACGCTCTCATAAGGCGGAGGTCGTGAGTTCGACTCTCACTCTCGCCACCATCTGGATAGCTCAGACGGGTAGAGCAATCGGCTGATAACCGATCTGTCGCGGGTTCGATTCCCGCTCCAACTTTGATGTTGTTTTACGCAGTACGGGCCGGCTTCAGCGGGCACGGCGGAGGATCGCCGCGCCCGCACCGGACTCCAGGCCGAGTGCGCCGTGCGGCGCTCGCGGGCGAAACGGCACCAGCTCGTCCAGGTGCTGCCGTCTTCCCTCGCGCGCGCGGCGGAGCCCGCCGGGCGTCCGGGAGGCCGGACCCGATTTTCAACGCAGACGGGAGAAGCGCGTGGTTGAAGGGGCAGTGAAGCAGGTGCGTCTGACCCGGCGGGAGACGGAGGTACTGCGTCTGCTCGCCGACGGCCGCACGTACTCGCAGGTCGCGGGCGAGCTCGGCATGTCGTTCCACACGGTCAACACGCACGTGAAGAACGCCTACGTCAAGCTCGACGTGCACCGTGCGCCGGCAGCCGTCATGCGGGCCCTGCGGCTCGGGCTGCTGAAGCTGTAGCCATTCTCGAAAGGAAAAAAGAAAGAAGGAGGCACTTATGCTGGTGATTCGAAAGTTCCATGTGAAGAAGGACGAGCGCGCGCTGCTGTTCTACCGCGGCGACATCGTCGACATCCTGCGCCCGGGCGAGCACCTGCGCTTCGACCCGCTGCGCCGTCTCGCGGTGGAGAAGTTCGCCCTGGCGAACACCCGCTTCGAGCACCGCCTGGCGGACTACCTGCTGAAGGCCGAGCCGGAGCTGGTGGCGCGCGAGTTCCACGTGGTCGAGCTCGGCCCGGCCGAGGTCGGCCTGCGCTACGAGAACGGCGTGCTGGCCGAGGTGCTGGCGCCGAACACCCGCCGCCTGTACTGGAAGGGCTACATCGATCTCGCCTTCGAGCGCATCGATATCGCGACCGAGTTCGAGGTGCCGGCGCGCCTGGTGCCGCAGCTGATCGCCCTGGGCCCGGCGGGCTTCAAGGCGAAGGTGACCGGCGCCGAGGTCTACGGCGTGCAGGTGCCGCAGTTCAACGTCGGCGTGCTGTACGTCGACGGCAAGCTGCACGCCGTGCTGGAGCCGGGCCTCAAGGCCTACTTCCGCTTCGGCCGCGACCTGCGCGTGGAGTTCGTCGACCTGCGGCTGCAGGTGATCGAGGTGGCGGGCCAGGAGATCCTGACCAAGGACAAGGTGCCGCTGCGCGTGAACCTGAACGCGGGCTACCGCATCAGCGACGTGCTGACCGCGTACGCGCGCCAGGCGAAGCCGGTGGACTACCTGTACCGCGAGCTGCAGTACGGCCTGCGTGCCGCGGTGGGCACCCGCACCCTGGACGAGCTGCTCGAGAACAAGGGCGTGATCGACCAGGGCGTGGCGGAGCACATCGCGCGCCGGGTGCAGGGCTACGGCATCGAGGTCGACTCGGTCGGCGTGAAGGACATCATCCTGCCGGGTGACATGAAGCAGATCCTGGCGAAGGTGGTGGAGGCCGAGAAGGCGGCGCTCGCCAACGTGATCCGCCGCCGCGAGGAGACTTCGGCCACCCGCTCGCTGCTGAACACCGCGCGAGTGATGGAGGACAACCCGACCGCGCTGCGCCTGAAGGAGCTGGAGACCCTGGAGAAGGTCACCGAGAAGATCGACAAGATCTCGGTGTTCGGTGGCCTGGATGCAGTGCTGAAGGATCTGGTGAAGATCCGTTGACAGGACCCGGCGGGGGCAACCCTGCCGGGCCTTTTTTCATATGACGACCGACACTCAGCAATTCAACGGCGTGACGAAGCGGGTGCACCACGTGGGCAACCTGGTGCTGGACAACCGCGTTGCCCGCGCCCTGAACGAGGGCGTGTCGCGCTATCCGATCTACCGCACCGTGCGCTTCGCCGCGCGCGTGGAGCTCGAGGCCCTATTCGACGCCATCGCGCTCGACAGCGCCTGGCGCGCGGAGCGCATCCACGCCGAGTCGATGCTGCTCGACGGCGACGGCGTGTTCGTCAATGCCCACGGCACGCGCAAGCTCGACTATTGCTCGTGCGCGTTCTACATCTGGGCGGCGGACATCGCGCGCGCCGAAGCCGCGCGCAAGCGCCTGCTGGGGACGGCCGGCTCGACCCGCATCACCGAGCCGATGTTCACGATCGAATGGACGTTCCTCACCTCGCGAGGCGAGCTGGAGAGCTCGTACATCGAGGAGCTGGCGAACGACGCGCTGCGCGATCGGGCGTATCCGGAAATCCCGGGCGGCGTGGCGGCCTTCATCGACCGCTACCTGCGCGCGCCGGAGACGGTGCTTGTCCTGCAGGGCCCGCCGGGGACCGGCAAGACGCGGCTCATCCGCGGCATCCTCGGCGAGATCTCGCGCCGCAAGGCCGCAGAAGAGACGGCGCAGATCCTCTACACCGGGGACATGAAGGCGCTCGCGAGCGACGAGATCTACGTCCAGTTCATCACCGGCTGCCAGGACGCGTTCGTGGTCGAGGACGCCGACCACCTGCTCAAGCCCCGGGCGGACGGCAACGACCACCTGCACCGCTTCCTGACCATCGCGGACGGCGTGGTGCGCTCGCAGGGCCGCAAGATCATCTTCTCGACGAACCTGCCGAACGTCGGCGACCTCGACGAGGCGCTGATCCGGCCGGGGCGCTGCTTCGCGCGCGTGCACGTGCGCGCGCTGACGCACGCCGAGGCCCAGGCGCTCGCCGAGGAGATGGCGGGCGGGGACGCGGAGAAGCTGGCGCGCGCGACGCTCGCTTTCGCCGGCGAGACGAAGAAGCGCTCGCTGGCGGAGGTGTATCGAGCGCTCGGCTAGGCGCTCTTGCGATGCCCTTCCTGGCCCTTGCGCTCGTGGTTCGCCGCCGACGCGCTCTCTCTTACGGAGCCGGCCGCGCGCGATACCTGGGTCGCGGCGGTGCGGGCGACGTCTTCGGAGCTGCGCGCGGCCGCCGAGTACAGGTTCTGGAAGCTGCCGGCCGCCTGGCCGACCTGGGATTGCACCTGCTCGATCAGGTGCTTCTGGTTCTCGGCCGCCGATTGCCAGACGCTCGTCCAGAACTCGGCGATGCGCTGCATCTGCGAGCCGGCGAGCTCGGTCTGCGCCGCGAGCAGCTCGTCCATGTTCTTCGCGCCCGACACCCGGTCGACGGAGCGAGTGCTCTCTTCGAGCACCTTGCGCGCGATATCGAGCTGCCTTTCCTGCAGGCGCACGCTGCTCTCGAGCGACATGCGCGCGAGCTCCGTGGCCGACTTCATTCCGTTTCGATAAAGGTCTACGAGCTGGTCTTGCATGGAAGCTCCCGCTGACTGCTGGTTATGACGTGAGGCTGAGCGGGACAATCTAATGCGGCGGCGCGACGATAGATATCGTCGTTAGTGGGCGGTCTTTTGTCCCTGCCTCCGCTACGGTCTTGGCAGCGGGTGAATATTCCCCTCGCAACAAGGCATCGGCCAAAGGGATAACGCCTTCCGCGGCCGCCGGTGCTAGCTTCGCCCCGACGGGCATCGTTCGGGGGGACGAAGAATGAACATCGTGTTTCTCGTGCACGGCATCGGCCGCCACGCCAAGGGGTGGAGTGACGATCCCGTCGCGGCGCTCGACCAGGCGCTACGCCTTTATCCCCAGTGCTTCCCTGCCGGCAAGAAGCTGGGCGATTACCTCGAGATCGTCGAGATCCGCTACGACGACATCTTCGATCTCGTGCTGCAGAGATGGGACGAGCTCGCGCAGAGCCTGCCCGCGCCCGCCGGCGCCTTCAACTGGACGGGAAAGGTCAGCGAGCTGCTGCAGAGGGCCAATAACGACGGCGCCACGTTTGCCCGCTTCGGCGGCGACGTGCTGCTCTATGGCGGGTTCGCGCTGGTGGCGCGCGCGGCGCGGCTGCGGCTCAACGCGATCGTCTCGGCGACGATCTTTCGGGCGCACGTGGAGGCGATCGCGGCGGACCGCAATCCGCCCAAGTTCGCTGTAGTCGCGCACTCGATGGGCACGGCGGTGGCGCAGGATGCCCTGCACCAGCTCGCCACGGGCGAATGGGTGGTGGAGCGGGATGAGATCGAGGACGCGCTGCCCGACCTGGTGGAAAACGCCAACCTGAGCGAGCAGCAGGCGGCCGATCTGAAGGCCGTCCTCGACGGCCTGGCAGCCGACGAGACGCGCACCATCCCCGTCAACCTTACCGGCCTGTTCCTCGTTTCCGACACGTCGCCCTTGCTGCACCGGGCGCCTGCGCTGTATTCGGAATTGCGCACGGCGACCGGCGCGTTCGATTGCACCGGATTCTGGTCCATCAACCACGAGCTCGACCCGGTGAGCCGGGTCGGCGCCGGCCTCGGCGGCGGCGCCGTGCGCGGCGACAAGGTCGACATCGTCGTGCGCCACATCCACAAGCGGAACATCCACGATTTCGCCCACTACCTTTCGCACCCGCGCGTGCACGCCGCGATCTTCCGCCGCATGATCCCCGACTTCAGCAATGCCTGCTTCCAGCAGGCACAGGAGCTCGCCAAGCGGGATGAATGGAAGGGCTTCGGCGGCGAGCTCGCCGGCCTGGAGGCGCAGGCGCGGCAGAGGCTGATCGACGAGCTGCGCAACTCCGCCGCCGCCCAGCGCACGGTCGAGAAGCTGCGGGAAACCATCGAGAAATACTTCGGCCTCATAGGTGCCGCGTGATGCGCCGCGCCGCCATCCTCCTCGCCATCGCAACCCTGTTCCTGGCGAGAGCGAACGCCGCGGATCTGCGTGGCGACGAGGTATTCCTGTGCGACAAGCGGCATCAGCCGTCGGCCGCCGTCAGGCCTTCCAGCCTGCTGCTCGACGTGAGCGCGGAGGTCGCTTCCGGCGACTTCCGCGCCGCCTATGCGAAGCTCGCGCGCAGCCTGGAGAGCTCCTTTTCCGGCGGCGAGCGCGCAATGCCGGGCATCGCCGGATTCCTCGGCGCGCTGCGCGAGCCGCAGACCCGCACCTTCGAGATCAACACCGCGGCGAGCGGCGCCAACGAGGAAAAGCTGTTCGAGACGGAGCAGGGGCGCGAGATCACGTTCGACTGCAATGCGCCCGTGCCGCGTTATCTCGTCGACGTGGCCTCCGTTTCCCTGGTCGCGTCCAAAATCCACCCGAAGCAGATCACTCCGCTCCTCGCTCGCCGCGCGCTTGGCGTCGCCCGTGCCTCACGCGATGCGGAGAGCCTCCTCAAGGACGGGCTGGCGATGTGGCCCTGGGAGCTGTGGGCCAACGGCCTGCGCCTTTCGCGCGACGACTCCGAGCCGCTCTTCCGCACGCAACTCGTGCTGATGCGGCCGACGGCCGGCATCGAGGTCGACACGCGCAACCGCGCTTCGGCCGACTTGAATGCCAGCGTGATGCTCGAGCCCGTCGGCTTCGTGCGCTATCGCGGCTCGGGCTACTCGCACTGGTGGGGGGCGTCGATCGTCGTCACGTCGAGCACGAGCCGCGGGGCCGGTGTCGGCGGCCTGGTCCGGTGGGACAACTACGTCTTCGGCCTCACTCGCCACAAGGGCGAGGATGGCCGGCCGGACAGCAACTTTCTCGTCATCGGCGTCGAGCTCTACGACTTCCTGAACAAGAAGCGCACCGAGCTCAAGGAGTGGGACGAGTTCCGCGAAAGGCGCACCGAGCAGCTGCGAGACACCCTGCGCCTGCGCGAGTAGCGGCCTCTTTCCCGCCGCTATTCGCCCGCGGGGCGCCCGCATCGGCCCCGGGGACGCCATGGCCCGCCGGCACTCTGGCGCCATGAAACCCCTACTCGTGAAGTCTCTCGTCGTCGCGGGCCTCGCGCTCGTCCTCCTCGTCCCGATCCTCATGCTCCAGGGGCTGGTGCATGAGCGGCAGATGCGCAGCAACGAAGCTGTCGGCGGCATCGCCCATGGCTGGGGCGGGCGGCAGACGGTATCCGGCCCCTACCTCGCCCTGCCGTACGAGCGGCGCTGGACCACGGTGAAGCAGGAGACCGTCGACGGCAAGCCGCGCGAGACACGCACCGAGCACACGGAAGCGCAGGTGGTTCGCCTGCCGGTGACGGGCGTCGATTGGACGCTCGGCGCGGACATCACCGAGAAGTACCGTGGCATCTACAAGGCGCGGCTCTACAACGCGCGGCTTGCGGCGAGCGGCGCGTTCACCGTGCCGGCGCGCTCCGCCTACGAGGACGGCACGAGCCGCTACCGCTGGGGCGCGCCGCGCCTCGTCCTCGGCGTCAGCGACGCCGCCGGCATCCGCGCCGCGCCGGACATCCGCCTGAACGACGTCGCGCAGCCTTTCTCGCCCGGCTCGGGCGATTCCGCCACCCAGGGCGGCCTGCACGTCGTGCTGGGCGACCTCGACGTCGCCAAAGCGCGCACGTATGCGTTCTCGCTGACGCTCGAACTCGGCGGCTCGGAAACCTTCGCGCTTGCGCCGCTCGGCGCGGATACGACCGTGTCGATGCGCGCGGACTGGCCGCACCCCTCGTTCCAGGGCCGCTTCCTGCCGGCGCAGCACGAGATCGGCGCGCAGGGCTTCAGCGCGACGTGGAAGGTGTCGCGCTTCGCCGGCCAGGGCGACGGGCGCAACTGCGGCTTCCCGTGCAACCGCATGGGCCAGGAGATCGGCGTGTCGTTCATCGAGCCCGCCGGCCTCTACCAGCAGCTCGAGCGCGCGTCGAAATACGGCTTCCTCTTCCTCGGCCTCACGTTCGGCGGCTTCATGCTGGTCGAGCTCCTGCGCCGCCTCGCCGTCCATCCCATCCAGTACACGCTGGTCGGCCTCGCGCTCGCCATGTTCTTCCTCCTGCTCGTCGCGCTGTCGGAGCACATTGCTTTCGCCCACGCATACGCGATCGCGACCCTCGCCTGCGTCGGCCTCATCACGGCGTACCTGGTGCGCGCGCTCAAGAGTCTGTGGCTCGGCCTCGGCTTCGGCACGGCGCTCGCCGCGCTCTACGCGATGCTCTTCGCGCTGCTCAAGGCGGAGGATTACTCGCTACTGGGCGGCTCGCTGCTCCTGTTCGGGCTGCTCGCCGCGGTCATGATCGGCACGCGGCGCGTAGAGTGGTATGGATTGCAAGTTAACCGCGGATGATAAAAATGGGGTCTGTCCCCATTTATGGCCATCAAGCTCAATCACACGATCGTCCATGCGCGCGACAAGGCGGCATCGGCGAGGTTCTACTCGGAGGTCTTCGGGCTACCGGCGCCCAAGCCGTTCGGCCCGTTCCTCGACGTCGAGACCGAGAACGAGGTCACGCTCGCGTTCCTCGAGACCGACGAGGAGATCCAGGTGCAGCACTATGCCTTCCTCGTCAGCGACGCCGAATTCGACCAGATCTTCGGCCGGGTGAAGGCACGCGCGCTCAAGTACTGGGCCGATCCCGGCCAGACCGAGGAAGGGCGCATCAACCACCTCTTCGGCGGCCGCGGGGTCTACTTCGAGGATCCGAGCGGCAACATCCTGGAGATCATCACCAGGCCGTACGGGTAGTGGCTTAAAGGGTCGGCTTGACGCCCGCCTCGGTCAGCACCTTGTTCCAGCGCGCGATCTCGGACTTGATCAGCCGGTCGAACTCCTCCGGGCCGGCGCCGATCACCTGCGAGCCGGATGTCGCGAGCCGCTGCACCACCGCCTCGTTCTTCAGCGCCTTGACGGTCTCGGCGTGCACGCGGTCGACGACGAAGCGCGGCGTCTTCGCCGGCGCGACGAGGCCGTACCAGCCGCTCACGGCGAAATCTTTGAGGCCGCCTTCAGCGGCGGTCGGCACGTCTGGCAGTCCCGGCGCGCGCTTGTCCATGGCGACGGCGAGCGGCTTCATGCGCCCCGACTTGGCGTAGGGCGTGACGATCGAGATCACCGACCACATGTAGGGCACGTGGCCGCCGACCACGTCGGCGGCCGCGGGGCCGCTGCCCTTGTACGGGATGTACTCGATGCCGCGCAGCCCGGTCGCCTGCTTGAACAGCTCGCCGGCGAGGAAGCCGGCGCTGCCCGGATCGGTGGCGTAGGACAGCTTGCCCTTGCCGAGCTGGTCCTTCGCCCAGGCGATGAACTCGGCGAGGCTGTTCGCCGGCACCGACGGATGCGTCACCAGCACCGTGGGATCGTGCGACACGAGCACGATCGGCACGAAATCGCGGATCGTGTCGTACGGCAGCTTGCTGACCAGCGTCGGATTGGTCGCGTGGCTGATGTACACCATGAGCAGCGTGTAGCCGTCGGGCGCGGCCTTCGCCACCACGTCGCTGCCGATCGAGCCCCCCGCGCCGCCGCGGTTCTCGATGATGATCGGCTGGCCGAGGTTCTCGGCGAGCTGCGGGATGTAGCTACGCGCGGTGATGTCGGTGCCGCCGCCGGGCGCCGCCGGCACGATGAGGCGGATCGGCCGCGTCGGATACTGCTGCGCGAATGCCTGCGCCATCGCCAGCGACAAGGCGATAAAGGTGATCGCTGCCTTCATGGGCTCCTCCCGTGGTGTGCGCCGACATTATGTGGACGCGTGTAGCAAATTGGCTACGGCCATTTGCCGTCGCGCGCGCGAGTATCATGGTCGCGCCCCGCATGCCCGCGCCCGCGACACCGCCGCAAAGCCACACCATCCGCAACCTGCTCGGCGAGAGCGAGATGGGGCGCCGCGTGCTCGCCTTCGACTGGTCGGCGACGCCGCTCGGCCCGATCGAGAAATGGCCCGCGGCGCTCGCCATCGCGGTCGGCATCTGCCTCAACTCGCGCTTCCCGATGTTCGTCTGGTGGGGCCGCGGCCTGATCAACATCTACAACGACAGCTACGTGCCGATCCTCGGCGAGAAGCATCCGCAGGCGCTCGGCCGGCCGGCGCGCGAGACCTGGAGCGAGATCTGGCCCGACGTCGGGCCGCAGGCCGACCTCGTGATGAACGAGGGAAGGGCGACCTGGAACGAGCGGGTGTACCTGCGCCTGGAGCGCCACGGCTACCCCGAGGACACCTGGTTCACCTGGTCCTACAGCCCGATCCGCGACGAGGACGGCGCGATCTGCGGGCTCTATTGCGCCTGCACCGAGGACACGCCGCGCGTGCACGCCGAGGCCGAGCGCGACCGGCTGGGCCACAATCTCGAGGAGAGCGAGAAGCGCTTCCGCGCGCTGGTCAACGCCACTTCCGACGTGGTCTACCGGATGAGCCCGGACTGGAGCGAGATGCGCCAGCTCCAGGGCAACGATTTCCTGGCCGATACCGCGGTGGCCGACGCGAGCTGGCTCGAGCGCTACATCCTGCCCGAGGACCGCGCCAGGGTCGGCGCGGCGATCGAGCGCGCCATCCGCACGCGCAGCATCTTCCAGCTCGAGCACCGCGTGCAGCGCGTCGACGGCTCCACCGGCTGGACCTTGTCGCGCGCCGTGCCGATCCTCGACGAGCGCGGCGCGATCGTCGAATGGTTCGGCGCGGCGAGCGACATCACCGCGCAGAAGGAGGCCGAGGAAAGCCTGCGCGCGAGCGAGGCCTCGCTCAAGGAGGCCGACCGGCGCAAGGACGAGTTCCTGGCGATGCTCGCGCACGAGCTGAGGAATCCGCTCGCGCCGATCAGCAACGCGGTGCACGCCATGCGCCTCAGCCCCGAGCCGGAGAGCGCGCGCAAAGCGCTCGGCGTGATGGACCGGCAGATCCGGCAGATGGTGCGGCTGGTCGACGACCTGCTGGACGTGTCGCGCATCACCCAGGGCAAGGTGGCGCTGCAGAAGGAGGCCGTGCCGCTCGCCGAGGTGCTCGACGCGGCGATCGAGACGGTGCGGCCGCTGATCGAGAACCGCGAGCAGGAGCTCGCCGTGCGCGTGCCGCCGGGAATCTGGCTCGACGCCGACCGCGCCCGCCTGTCGCAGGTCTTCGCCAACATCCTGCACAACGCGACGAAGTTCAGCCCGCGCGGCAGCGCCATCTCCGTCACCGGGCAGAAGACCGATGGCGGCGTCACGGTCGAGATCGCCGACCGCGGCATCGGCATCCCGCCGGCGCAGCTCTCGTCGATCTTCGACATCTTCGCCCAGGTCGACCACTCGATGGAGCGCACGCACAGCGGCCTCGGCATCGGCCTCACCATCGTCAAGACCCTGCTCGAGATGCACGGCGGCAGCGTCGAGGCGCTGAGCGATGGCGAAGGCACGGGCGCCACCTTCCGCATGCACCTGCCGACGCGCGAGGCGCCGGGCGCCGCGGCCAAGCCGGCCGCCGCGCCGCGCGCCGGCGCGGATCCCCTGCGCGTGCTCATCGTCGACGACAACAGGGACTCGGCGCAGACGCTCGGCATGATGCTCAGGCTGCTCGGCCACGAGGTCGAGCTGCAGTACGACGGTCCTTCGGCCCTCGCCGCTGCGTCGAAGTTCGGGCCCGACGCCGTGTTCCTCGACATCGGCATGCCCGGCATGAGCGGCTACGAGGTGTGCCGCCGCCTGCGCGCCGACGGCGGGAACGGCCTGGTGGTCGTCGCGCAGACCGGCTGGGGCGACGAGAAGCAGCGCTCGCGCTCGCAGGAAGCGGGCTTCGACCACCACCTCGTGAAGCCGGTCGACCTCGCGGCGCTGAAGGGCCTCCTTTCCAGCATCGCGCAGCGCGCGCGCTAGAGCTCAGCGCATGCACACCGCCTCGACGTTGTTGCCGTCGAGGTCGACGAGGAACGCCGCGTAATAGGTCGGCCCATAGTCGGCGCGGAGGCCCGGCGCACCGTTGTCCTTGGCGCCCGCCCTGAGCCCTGCTTTGTGGAAGGCGTCGACGGCCGCGCGATCAGCCGCCTTCAAGGCGACGTGGCAGCCGCCGCCCTTCTTCTCGGCGTGCAGCCAGAGCGCGGGCTTGTCCTTCGGCCCGAATCCGGCGTAGCCGTCGCCGCGCGCGCCCGGCACGTGGCCGAGCGGTGCGAGCATCGCGGTGTAGAGGCGGGCCGCCGCCTCGAGGTCCTTAACGCGCAAACCGATGTGATCGAACATTGGGCTCTCCCACGGGAAAGCCCCAGCCTAGGCGCGGCGCGCGCGGCGCTCTTGGAAAATCTTGCGGAACTGGCGCGGCGAGCGGCCGGAGGCGCGGCGGAACGTGCGCACGAAATTCGAGAGATCCGCGAAGCCGGCGTCGAGCGCGACATCCGTCACCGGGATGGTTTCCGCGGCCAGCAGCTCGACCGCGCGCCGCAGGCGCGTGCGCAACAGGTACTGGTGCGGCGTCACGCCCACGGTTTCCTTGAATACCCTGAGGAAATGGAAGGGGGAGAGCCCGGCCACGCGCGCCGCGTCGTCGAGCCCGACAGGGCGCGCGGCGTGCTCTTCCAGCCACAGCGCGGCCTCGACCGCGCGGCGCCTCGCGCCGGCCTTCACGTTGCCGGGAAATGGAGGGTTGCCGGCGAGCTCGGCGAAGCGCGCGGCGAGGAGCATCGCGGCCTCGTCGACGCCGATGCCCGTGCGGCCGTCGGCCGCCGCCTGCGCGAGCTCGCCCATCACCATCATCCGCGGCAGAGGCGGCAGGCGGGCCATATCCCACGCCGCCTTCGGGGCGAGAGCTTCCGCGAGCTCCGGCGCGAGCTTCACGGAGAGGCATTCGTCGCCGCAGCCGTGGTGCTCGTGCGTCGCGGTGTATTCCTGGCCCGGCCGCCCGACCATCACCGCGCCGGCGACGAGCTCGTGCTCGCGGCCGAGCGTGCGGCAGCCGAAGCTGCCGCGCCGCACGTACGACAGCGAATGCGAGCGGTGCATCTCGGCGAACGGCCGGTCCGCCGGGCCGGCGTTGCAGCGGAAGCTGTACACCGAGACCGATGCGCCGGCGAAGAGCGTCGTGGCCTGCATGCCACGACTGTACTGCGGATCCTGCTATGCGGCTTGCGAATGCCCGCCGAGCGTTTTGCTCACGGCAGCGGCGCCCTGCTCCATCATCGCGCCCACCACGGCCGCCGCCTCGTGCGGCAGCACGTCGGCGCGCCACACCACCCTGCAACGACCGGGCCCGTCTTCGTGGACCTCGAACGAAGCGTTATGGTGCTGCAGGCGCTCGCTGCGCGCCGAGTAGGCGATGCGGCGCGCGGCATCGTCCACGTCGACGATCAGCTCCCGTGCGACGAAGCCGTTGGCGAACGTCACCACCCGGGCGCCGGCCTCCAGCCGGCAATCCGTGACGAACCCGGGCGCGAGCCGGCGGTGCACTTCCCCGACGTCGCGCAACGCGTCCCACACCCGCTCGACCGGCGCCGCGACCGGGAACTCCTTGCGTATCGAAGCCATGCCGCATGATCCGGCGCGCGCCGCGCCACCCGCTTGGAAAAAATTGCTAATGGAGCTCTCCGCAGTAGCCGAAAAGGCCCGGTAGCCCGCCGGTATGCAGGAACAGCACCTTCTGCCCGGCGCGGAAGTGGCCGGCGCGGCAAAGGCGCACCAGGCCCGCCATCGCCTTGCCGGTATAGACGGGATCGAGCGGCAGGCCTTCGAGCCTCGCCGCCATGGCGAGCGCTTCCTTCATCTCGTCGGAGGGCACGCCGTAGCCCGGGCCGATGCTGCGATCGTCGATGCGCACCGTGTCCGGCGGAATCGCGCGGCCGATCAGCGCGCCGAGCCCCGGCAGGATGTCGAGCACCTTCTGCCGCTGGCGCGGCTCGGGCGCGCTGACGCTGATGCCGTGCACGATGGCCTTGCTGCCGCCGAGCGAGAGGCCGCCGAGCAGCCCGGC
>DASSPL010000089.1:0-7232 GCA_035699685.1 Burkholderiales bacterium
GTGGAAGTCAAGCAGATCGGCATCCTCCGGAACCCCATCGAGGCCTAGCACCATGGAATTCGGCTACTTCACGCTGAGCGACAACCACTACCCGAACAACCCGCGTACGGCAAACCAGTTCGTTCTGGAGATCCGCGAGCAGGCGATCCTCGCCGACAAGCTCGGCTACCACTCCGCGTGGATCGGCGAGCACCACTTCGATTCGCTCGGCGTCAACTCGCGCCCGGACCTGGTGCTGGCGAACGTCGCCGCGCAGACGAAGCACATCCGCCTCGCGCCGGCCGTCACCGTGCTGCCCCTCCACCACCCGGTCCACGTGGCCGAGATGTGGGCCACACTCGATGTGCTGTCCGGGGGACGCGTCGACTTTGCCACGGGAAGGGGATATGACCGGAAGGAGTACGCCCCGTTCGGCTCGGACTTCTTCGCCTCGGCGGAGATCTTCGAGGAAGGCATCGACGTGCTGCTCAAAGCCTGGAACTCGCCCGGCAAGTGGTCGCACAAGGGCAAGTACTACGACATCCCGGAGATGGCGATCACGCCGACCCCGATCCAGAAGCCGCTGCCCTTCTACGTCGCCTCGTTCTCGAAGACCTCGATCGACATGGCGGCGAAGCGCGGACTGAACATCATCTATGCGCCGTTCGCCGCCGGCATGATCTTCGGCGGCATCGACAAGGCGGTCGACACCTACCGCGAGGCGTGCGTCAAGGCCGGCCACAAGCCGGGGCGCGCCATGTGCAGCTACTTCGTGTTCATCGCCGACGACGAGAAGAGCGAGGACTACGGCCGGCAGTCGCAGCTCGACTACTTCAACCACTGCGTGATCCGCGCCATCCCCAACAAGGCCGAGGAAGCGCCGCCGACCATGCAGTACTTCATCAAGATCACCGAGATCCTGAAGAACATGAAGAAGGAGAACCTCACCGACCGCTCGATCCTGCTCGGCCGCCCGGAGCAGATCGTCGAGTCGCTGAAGAAGGTGGAGAAGGCCGGCATCGAGGAGGTGATCCTCTACTTCAACGTCGGCAACAAGCCGCACAACCTCGTCAAGGAGCAGATGCACCGCTTCATCGAGGAGATCGCGCCGCACTTCAAGGGCAGGCACCTCGAGCGCAGCGGCAAGAAGCCGGTCGCCGCGTAACCCGTACCCTCTGTTTTCTACGGCTTCGGTATGCGCAGCGTCTTGCTGATCATCGCGCTGCCGGAGGCGAAGAAGATGAGCGACAGCGGGTGCAGCTGCCAGCCCAGGTCCCACACGCCCCAATAGATGCGCTCGCCGACGCGGCCCTGCCACATCGCGAACGCCAGCACCGCCGTCAGCACCACGCTCGTCGGAATCGGCGTGCCTTCGAAGTACTTCACCTTGCCGGAGCCGCTGCCCGCCGCCAGGCTCTCGGCCGTCACGTTGAAGCGCGCCAGCCGGCTCACGCCGCAGCATACGAAGTAGATCAGCACCACGGCGTCCCAGCCGCCGTCGAGCCCCGCGGCATAAGCCAGCACCGCGGGCGCGACGCCGAAGGAGATGACATCCGCCAGCGAGTCGAGCTCGCGGCCGAGGGTCGAATGCTCGTGCCGCCAGCGCGCCACGTTGCCGTCCAGCCAGTCGAAGAAGAACGCGAGCGGCGCCATCGCCGCGGCGGCGTAGAAGTGCCCAGCCGCCCCGCTCTTCTGGTAGAGCAGCGTGAGGAACACCGCGCCGACGCCGCAGGCGGCATTGGCCAGGGTAAAAAAATCCGCGAGATGGAACTCGCGGATCATGGAGAAGTGCTTGGGCATGTCGCCAATATACGGGGTCAGGAGACGTGGATGTAGCGCTCGACCTCGGCGCGGCGGCCGACGAGGTCGGCGCCCGAGCCGGAGAGCGCGATCCTGCCCTTCTCCATCACCGCGAAGCGGTCGGCGAGCTCGGCCAGGGCGTCGAGGTCGCGGTCGACGATCAGCACGGATTGACCCGCCTGCTTGAGCTTCGCCAGCGTGCGCCAGATCTCCTCGCGGATCAGCGGCGCGAGGCCCTCGGTCGCCTCGTCGAGCATCAGCACGGCCGGCTGGGTCAGCAGCGCGCGGCCGATGGCGGTCATCTGCTGCTCGCCGCCGGAAATCTGGTTGCCGTAGTGGCGGCGCCGCTCGGCCAGGCGCGGGAAGAGCTCATAGACCCGCGGCAGATTCCAGCTGCCTTTGCGCGCGGAGACCAGCAGGTTCTCCTCGATGGTGAGGCCGGCGAAGACCTGGCGTCCCTCCGGCACCCAGCCCACGCCGGTGCGGGCGATGCGGTGGCTCGACCAGCCGGTCACGTCGTTGCCCGCGACGCGGACGCGGCCGCCGGTGACGAGCGTCAGGCCGAGGATCGAGCGGATGAGCGTGCTCTTGCCCATGCCGTTTCGGCCAAGCAGCGCCACCACCTCGGCGTCGCCCACCTCGATGTCGACGCCGAACAGCACCTGCGCGGTGGCGTACCCCGCGGCGAGGCCGCTGACCGAGAGCGCGGCCATCAGTGCCTGGATCCGAGATAGGCGGCGCGCACGTCGGGGTTGCTCCTTATTTCAGCCGAAGACCCCGACGCGATGATGCGTCCCGCGACCAGGACGGAGATGCGGTCGGCGAGCGCGAACACCGCCTCGACGTCATGCTCGACGAGCAGCATCGCGTATCGCCCTTTCAGGGAAGCGATGAGCTCGACCATGCGCGCGCTCTCGCCCGAGCCGAGGCCGGCGAGCGGCTCGTCCAGCAGGAGGAGCCGCGGCTCGCCGGCCAACGCCATGGCGAGCTCGAGCTGGCGCTTCTCGCCGTGCGAGAGTTGCGCCGAACGCCGCTCGCTGGACTGGAGATTGACGCTCGCAAGGAACTTCTGCGCCGTGTCGGTCGAAGCGCGGCGCCAAAATTGCCAGGCGGTGCGCGTGCGCGCGATCTCGGCGACGGCGACGTTGCCGGCGGCGGAGAGCGACGGGAAGAACTGCGGCACCTGGTAGGCGCGCTTCACCCCGGCGGCGGCGCGGCGGTGCACCGGCAGTGCGTCGATGCGCTCGCCGCCGAAGCGGATCTCTCCCGCATCGAGCGGCAGCTCGCCGCTGATCTCGCCGATCAGGCACGACTTGCCGGCGCCGTTCGGGCCGATCAGCGCATGCACCTCGCCCTCCTCCACGGTGAGCGAGACGCCGTCGGTGACGACCAGCGCGCCGAAGCTCTTCCGGGCGGCGCTTACTTCGAGGAGGGCCATAGCAGCACGCGCAGGACGAGGATCACGCCGAGCGGGAAGAGCCAATGCTCGGTGTAGGCGGAAAGGACCTGCTCCAGCCCGACGAACACGACGGCGCCGATGATCGCGCCGGTGAGCGTGCCGACCGCGCCGAGGATCACCATGAACAGGAGCTCGCCCGACAGCACCCAGGACATGGTCGCCGGCGCGACGAACTCGGTGAGGTTGGCGTATGCCGCGCCGGCGAGGCCGGCGAGCGCGCACGCGTACGTATACAGGGCGAGGCGATAGGGATAGGGAGACAGGCCGATGGCCGAGAGCTTCATCGGGTTGTCGCGGCCGGCCTGGATCACCTGCCCGAAGCGCGACTGCGTGATGCGCACCGAGACCCAGGTCGAAAGCGCGAGCAGCGCCAGCATGAAGTAAAGGAGCGTGTTCGGATCGGTGAGCCGCAGCCCGCCCAGCGTGGTCGGCGCCGGCAGGCGGAAGCCGTCGTCTCCGGAGAGCGGCCGCATGCCCTGCGCGATGTAGAACACCATCTGGGCGAAGGCGAGCGTGATGAAGATGAAGTACAGGCCGCTCGCGCGCAGCGAGATCGCCCCGGTGACGAAGCCGACGGCCGCCGCGGCGAGCACCGCGGCCGGCAGGATGACGAAGGCGCTCTGCACCCCGAAAAGCGGCAGCACGCCGGCCGCATAGCAGCCCAGGCCGAAGAATGCGGCATGGCCGAAGCTGACCAGGCCGGCGTAGCCGACGATCAGGTCGAGGCTCACCGCGGCGAGCGCGAAGATCGCCATGCGCGCGGCGAGCTTGGTGTAGTACGGCTCGCCGAGCAGCGGCACCAGCGCCGCGATCAGGCCGAGGACCGCGACGATGATCAGCCTAGTGCGCATGCTGCCGCCCAAAAAGACCGCTCGGCCTCCAGGCGATGACGATCGCCATCAGTACGTACACCGCGGCGTTCGCCATGATGTTGCCGGCCACATCGCCGAGCACTTGCGGCCAGAACATGCGGCCATAGGTATCGACCAGGCCGACGATCAGCGAAGCGACGAGCGCGCCTTTCAGCGAGTCGACGCCGCCGATCACCGCCACCGCGAGCGCGAGGATCAGCAGGCTGTCGCCCATGCCGGACTGCACCGCGAGCAGCGGCCCGAGCATGATCCCGGCCAGCGCCGCCAGCAGCGCGCTGATCACGAACACGGCGGTGAACAGCACGCGGATGTTGACGCCGAGGCCGGCGATCACCTCTCGCTTCTCGGCGCCCGCGCGGATCTGCATGCCCAGCCTCGTCCTGGAGAGCAGGACGAACAGGCCGATGCCGGCGGCGATGGCCACCCCGCTGATGGCGAGGCGGTAGACCGAGTAGTCGAGCCCCGGCGCGATGCGCACGAAGCCCTCGAGCCAGGGCGGCGGCGAGATGAACATCGGCTCGCGGCCCCAGATCATGATCACCGCCTCGTTCAGCGCGATCGACGCGCCGAAGGTGGCGAGCACCTGGTCGAGGTGGCCGCGCGCGTACAGCGGCCGCAGGATGGCGAGCTCGAGGAGCGCGGCGAGGATCGCCACGGCCGCCATCGCGACGATGAATGCGACGGCGACCGACGGCGTGCGCACCGTCGCCGCGGCGATGAAGTAGGCGCCGAGCATCAGCATCGAGCCGTGCGCCAGGTTGATGACGTTCATGACGCCGAAGGCGAGCGACACGCCGATCGCCATCAGGAACAGCACCAGGCCGAACTGCAGGCCGTTGAATCCCTGCTCGAGGAGGAGCGCCGCCGTCATCAGGATTCGACGAAATTACCACAGCCAAAACGGCGTTGGCCCATTGACAATGTATTGGCATAAAACCAATATGCGGCCATGGAATTCGGTTACTTCACGCTCAGCGACAACCACTACCCCGACAACCCGCGCACCGCCAACGAGTTCGTGCTGCAGATCCGCGAGCAGGCGATCCTCGCCGACCGGATCGGCATGCACTCGGCCTGGATCGGCGAGCATCACTTCGATTCGCTCGGCGTGAACTCGCGGCCCGACCTGGTGCTGGCGAACGTGGCCGCGCAGACGAAGAACATCCGCCTCGCGCCGGCAGTGACGGTGCTGCCGCTGCACCATCCGGTCCACGTGGCGGAGATGTGGGCCACGCTGGATGTGCTGTCCGGCGGCCGGGTCGACTTCGCGACCGGAAGGGGATACGACCGGAAGGAGTACGCGCCGTTCGGCGCCGACTTCATGGCCTCGGCCGAGGTGTTCGAGGAAGGCATCGACGTGCTGCTGAAGGCGTGGAACTCGCCCGGCAAGTGGTCGCACCGCGGCCGCTACTACGACATCCCGGAGATGTCGATCACGCCCACGCCGGTGCAGAAGCCCCTGCCCTTCTACGTCGCCTCGTTCTCCAAGACGAGCGTGGACATCGCCGCCAAGCGCGGCCTCAACATCATCTACGCGCCCTTCGCCGCCGGCATGGTGTTCGGCGGGCTGGACAAGGCGGTCGAGACCTACCGCGAGGCGTGCGTCAAGCAGGGCAAGAAGCCGGGCCGCGCCATGTGCAGCTACTTCATCTACATCGCCGACGATGCCAAGGAAGAGGACTATGGCCGGCGCACGCAGATGGACTACTTCAACCACTGCGTGCTGCAGGCCTTCCCGCAGCGGCCGGAGGACGCGCCGCCGACCATGCAGTACTTCATGAAGATCGTCGACATCCTGAAGAACATGAAGAAGGAGGACCTGTCGGACAAGTCGATCCTGCTCGGCTCGCCGCAGAAGATCATCGACACGCTGAAGCGCGTCGAGAAGAGCGGCATCGACGAGGTGATCCTGTACTTCAACGTCGGCAACAAGCCGCACAACCTCGTGAAGGAGCAGATGCAGCGCTTCATGAAGGAGATCGCGCCGCACTTCCAGGGCAAGCACATAGAAAGACTCAGGTTACAAACCTCGGCGGCGGCCTAGCCATGTGGGAAGAGGTCGTCGCCCGGGAAAAGACGCAGCACGACGCGCGCGACTTCCGCACCGCGCTCGGCTGCTTCCCGACGGGCGTGTGCCTGATCACCACCCTCGCGCCCGACGGCACGCGCATCGGCCTGACGGCGAATTCCTTCAGCTCGGTGTCGCTCGATCCGCCGATGGTGCTGTGGAGCCTGGCGCGCACCGCCTCCAGCGCGCCGGTGTTCCGCGACGCCGAGTACTTCGCCATCAACGTGCTCGGCGCGGAAGATGCCGAGCTGTCGACCCATTTCGCCCGGTCCGGCGAGGACAAGTTCGGCCGCTACCCGGAGCGCTTCGGCGAAGGCCTCGCCGGCGTGCCGCTGCTGCAGGGCGCCGTGGCCCGCTTCGAGTGCCACAGCCGCCACCGCTACTACGGCGGCGACCACATCATCATCATCGGCGTGGTCGAGCGCTACGCCTACGGCGACGGCGAGCCCCTCGTCTTCCACCGCGGAAAGTACCGCTCGTAGCCTCCGGACAAATCTTTACCGGCGCAAGCGGGCGGCTGGCCGAGAATTCCGGGCGCGATGAGCGTCGTCTATTCCCTGACCGCGGCCGGGACCGAGGCCAGCAGCGGCCAGAGTGATCTGCCTCTCGAGTACCGCCGCCTCCTCGGCCTGATCGGCGCCGGCGGCCACATCGACGTGCTGCGCGGCCGGCTGCGCCGCTTCCCGGACCGCATGATCGAGGACTGGCTGAAGGAGCTCGAGGAGCTGAAGCTGGTCGAGTCCCGGCCGGCCGACAAGCTCGAGGACTTCACCTTCACCGGCCGCCGCGCGCCGCGGCTGCCCGAGCCCCTCGAGGAGGACAAGAAGCGCCTGGCGAAGACCGCGGTGGTCGCCGGCGCAACGCTGCTGCGCTCCGGCTCGTTCATCGCCGACGAGCGCGTCGCCAACCTGCCGCCGCTCGACAAGGCGCCGGGCAAGACCCTGATCCTGCTGGTCGAGGACGATCCCGACCAGGCGGCGCTCGCCCAGCTGCGCCTGCGGCTCACCGGCTACCAGGTGCGCACGGTCGAGAAGGCGAAGCACCTGTCGCGCAC
>DASSPL010000090.1:0-2226 GCA_035699685.1 Burkholderiales bacterium
GGCGCGACTTTCTGCGAAAATACGAGCACTTGTTCGGCGATCGCCCATCATGAAGTGCGTCATCCTGGCCGGCGGGCTCGGTACCCGCATCAGCGAGGAATCCATCGTCAAGCCGAAGCCGATGATCGAGATCGGCGCGAAGCCGATCATCTGGCACATCATGAAGATCTACTCGTCGCAGGGCGTCGACGAGTTCATCGTCTGCCTCGGCTACAAGGGCTACGTCATCAAGGAGTACTTCGCCAACTACTTCCTGCACATGTCGGACGTGACGATCGACATGCGCGACAACAAGATGCAGGTGCACCAGAAGAGCGCCGAGCCCTGGAAGGTGACGCTGGTCGAGACCGGCGAGAGCACGCAGACCGGCGGGCGCCTGAAGCGGGTGGCGCCCTACCTGGGCAGCGAAGACTTCTGCTTCACCTACGGCGACGGCGTCGCCGACGTCGACCTCAAGGCGCTCATCGCCTTCCACAAGGCCGAGAAGGCCAAGGCCACGCTCACCGCGGTGCAGCCTCCCGGGCGCTTCGGCGCGCTGGTGCTCGAGGGCAGCCGCGTCACGAGCTTCCAGGAGAAGCCGAAGGGCGACGGCGGCTGGATCAATGGCGGCTTCTTCGTCTGCAAACCGGCGGTCCTGGACCTGATCGGCGGCGACGACACCGTCTGGGAGCGCGATCCGCTGGAGGCCATGGCGCGCGAGCGCAGCCTCGCGGCGTATTTCCACCGCGGTTTCTGGCAGCCGATGGACACGCTGCGCGACAAGAACCACCTGGAAGAGCTGTGGGCGAGCGGCCGCGCCCCGTGGAAGCGTTGGTGAACGAGAAATTCTGGGCCGGCAAGCGCGTCTTTCTGACGGGACACACCGGATTCAAGGGCGCCTGGCTCGCGCTGTGGCTGGCGAAGCTCGGCGCCCGCGTCCATGCCCTCGCGCTGCCGCCGGCGACCTCGCCGTCGCTCTGGGCGCTGGTCGAGGGCCGTTCGGGCGTGAATAGCACGATGGGCGACATCCGCGATCTCGATGCGCTGAAACAGGCGATGGCGGCCGCGCACCCGGACGTGGTCTTCCACCTGGCGGCGCAGGCGCTGGTGCGCGCGTCCTACGACGATCCGGTCGGCACCTACGCCACGAACGTGATGGGCACCGTGCACGTGCTGGAGGCCGCGCGCCAGCTCGGCGTGCGCGCCATCGTCAACGTGACGAGCGACAAGTGCTACGACAACGTCGGCCTCGAGCGCGGCTATCGCGAGGACGACCCGATGGGCGGTCGCGATCCCTACAGCAGCAGCAAGGGCTGCGCGGAGCTCGTCACTTCCGCGTACCGCTCCTCCTTCTTCAAGCCGCTCGCCTCGGCCCGCGCCGGCAATGTCATCGGCGGCGGCGACTGGGCCGCCGACCGCATCGTGCCGGACATCGTACGCGCGGCCCTCGCCGGCAAGCCCGTGCAGGTGCGCAACCCGCACGCGGTGCGGCCCTGGCAGCACGTGCTCGAGCCGCTCGCCGGCTACCTGCTGCTCGCCGAACGCGTGTGGGAGCGGCCGGAGCAGCACGCCGAAGGCTGGAACTTCGGGCCGGATGAACGCGATGCCGTTCCTGTGCAGAAACTGGTGGAAACCCTGATCAGGCTGTGGGGCCCGCCGGCCGAGTGGCACGCCGACCGCGGCGAGCACCCGCACGAGGCGCACTTCCTGCGGCTCGACAGCAGCAAGGCGCGCAGCCGCCTGGGATGGAAGCCGCGCCTGTCCCTCGACAAGGCGCTCGAGTGGACGGTGGACTGGTACCGCAGGCAGGCGCGCGGCGAGGATGCGCGCGCCCTGACGCTCGGCCAGATCGAGCGCTACACGGCGATGGCATGAAGCCCGCCGCCTGCCGGTTCTGCGCCGCGCCGCTCGAGCTGTCGTTCGCCGACCTCGGCATGTCGCCGCCCTCGAACTCGTACCTCGAGGCGGCCGAGCTGAACCGCATGGAGCGCTTCTACCCGCTGCATGCCTGGGTGTGCGCGAAATGCTTCCTCGTGCAGCTCGAGGAATTCGAGACGCCGCAGCAGATCTTCAGCGACTACGCATATTTCTCCTCGTATTCCGACTCGTGGCTGCAGCACGCGCGCGCCTATGTCGAGAACGTGAGCCGGCGCTTCAACCTCGGCGGCTCCAGCTTCGTCGCCGAGATCGCGAGCAACGACGGCTACCTCCTGCAGTACTTCGTCGAGCGCGGCGTGCCGGTGCTCG
>DASSPL010000091.1:0-4007 GCA_035699685.1 Burkholderiales bacterium
CGACATGTTCGAGCAGGCCAAGAAGCACGCGCCGTGCATCGTGTTCATCGACGAGATCGACGCGGTCGGCCGCCAGCGCGGCGCGGGCCTCGGCGGCGGCAACGACGAGCGCGAGCAGACGCTCAACCAGCTGCTGGTGGAGATGGACGGCTTCGAGGCGACGATGGGCGTGATCGTGATCGCCGCCACCAACCGCCCGGACGTGCTCGACCCGGCGCTGCTGCGCCCGGGCCGCTTCGACCGCCAGGTGGTCGTGCCGCTGCCCGACATCCGCGGCCGCGAGGAGATCCTGAAAGTCCACATGCGCAAGGTGCCGCTCGCGCCGGACGTCAAGCCCGACATCATCGCGCGCGGCACGCCCGGCTTCTCGGGCGCCGACCTCGCCAACCTGGTGAACGAGGCGGCGCTGTTCGCCGCCCGCGGCAACAAGCGCCTGGTGGACATGGACGATTTCGAGCGCGCCAAGGACAAGATCATCATGGGCGCCGAGCGCCGCTCGATGGTCATGCCCGAGGAGGAGCGCAGGAACACCGCGTACCACGAGTCGGGGCACGCCATCGTCGCGCGCCTGCTGCCGAAGACCGACCCGGTGCACAAGGTGACCATCATCCCGCGCGGCCGGGCGCTCGGCGTGACGATGCAGCTGCCGACCGAGGACCGCTACAGCCAGGACCGCGACCGCCTGCTCAACATGATCGCGGTGCTGTTCGGCGGCCGCGTCGCCGAGGAGCTGTTCATGCACCAGATGACCACCGGCGCCTCGAACGACTTCGAGCGCGCGACCGACATCGCGCGCCGCATGGTGACGCAGTGGGGCATGTCCGACGAGCTCGGCACCATGGTCTACGGCGAGCAGGACGGCGAGATCTTCCTCGGCCGCTCGGTCACCACGCACAAGAACGTGTCGGAGGCGACGCTGCAGAAGGTGGACGGCGAGATCCGACGCATCGTCGACACGCAGTACCGCCTGGCGCGCAAGCTGCTGGAAGAGAACCGCGACAAGGTGGAGGCGATGACCAAGGCGCTGCTCGAGTGGGAAACGCTCGATGCCGACCAGATCGCCGACATCATGGCCGGCAAGCCGCCGCGTCCGCCGAAGCCCTCGGGCTCGCAGCCGACCAAGCCGCCCGCCACCGACGGCGGCGGCGCCCAGGGCGAAACCGCTCCCACGCCTGCCGCGTAGCGTGGCTGAAGTCACTGGAAAGGGCCGGGTCACCGGCCTTTTTCATTTGCAGCGCCCGCTCGTCATGGGCGTGGTCAACATCACGCCCGATTCCTTCTCCGACGGCGGCCGCTTCTTCGATGCGAAGAAGGCGATCGGCCATGCGCGCCGGCTGGCGGAGGAGGGCGCGGACATCATCGACATCGGCGGGGAGTCGACGCGGCCCGGCGCCCCGCCGGTCCCGGTGCAGGAGGAGCTCGACCGCGTCATCCCGGTGCTGGAAGAGGTGCGCGATCTATGCGTTTCCGTCGATACGCGGCGGCCGGAGGTGATGAAGGCCGCGCTGGCCGCGGGTGCGTCGATGATCAACGACATCGAGGCGCTGCAGGCCCCCGGGGCGATCGAGGCGGTGCGAAATAGCCATTGCGCCGTCTGCCTCATGCACATGCAAGGCCAGCCGGCGACGATGCAACAGGAGCCTCATTACGATGACGTCGTCGCCGAGGTGGGTGAATTCCTCCGGCGACGGATCGCGGCCGCCGAGGCCGGGGGCATTGCCAGGAACCGCCTGGTGGCGGATCCCGGATTCGGCTTCGGCAAGACGGCTGCGCACAATCTCACGCTTTTGAAGAACCTCGGACAACTGGAGCTGGGCGTGCCGCTGCTGGTGGGGCTCTCGCGCAAGTCGACCATCGGCCGGATCACCGGCCGGCCGGCGGACGCGCGCCTCGCCGGCAGCCTCGCCATGGCGCTGATCGCCCTGCAACGCGGCGCGACTATACTTCGCGTCCACGACGTGAAAGACACCCGCGACGTGGTCGCGGTGTGGGAGGCAGTCAGGACCGCATGACCCGCAAATATTTCGGCACCGACGGCGTTCGCGGCACGGTCGGGGAGACCCCGATGACGCCGGAGTTCGTCATGCGGCTGGGTTACGCCGCCGGCAAGGTGCTTTCAGGCAAGAGCAAGCATCCCGCCGTGCTGATCGGCAAGGACACGCGCATCTCCGGCTACATGATCGAGTCGGCGCTCGAGGCCGGCTTCTCCGCCGCGGGCGTCGACGTGCACATGTGCGGCCCGCTTCCCACCCCGGCGGTGGCGTACCTGACGCGCGCGCTGCGGCTGTCCGCCGGCGTGGTGATCAGCGCCTCGCACAATCCCTACGCGGACAACGGCATCAAGTTCTTCTCCGGCGACGGCTTCAAGCTGCCCGACGAGACCGAGGCGGCGATCGAGGCCGAGATGGAGATCCCTATGCGCTGCAACCCCTCGTCGCAGCTCGGCAAGGTGTGGCGGCGCGAGGACGCCGGCGGCCGCTACATCGAGTTCTGCAAGTCCACCTTCCCCAACGAGCTGGACCTGAAGGGGCTGAAGGTGGTGGTCGACTGCGCCCACGGCGCCGCCTACGCCATCGCGCCGCACGTGTTCCACGAGCTCGGTGCCGAGGTGGTGTCGATCGGCGTGAAGCCCGACGGCTTCAACATCAACGACAAGGTGGGCGCGACCTCGCCCAAGGCGTTGCAGGCCGAGGTGGGGGCACAGAAAGCGGATGTGGGCATCGCGCTCGACGGCGACGGCGACCGCCTGATCATGGTCGACGCCGAGGGGCGCAGCTACGACGGCGACCAGCTTCTTTTCGTCGTCGCCAGGCAGCGCGCCGCGAGAAAGGCGCTCAAGGGCGTCGCCGGCACCCTGATGACCAACCTCGCGTTCGAGAAGGCGATGCAGCGCCTCGGCGTCGGCTTCGGCCGCGCCCGCGTGGGCGACCGCTACGTGCTCGAGATGATGCGCGAGAAGGGCTGGGAGCTCGGCGGCGAGAACTCCGGCCACATCATCTGCCTCGACAAGCACACCACCGGCGACGGCATCGTCTCCGCGCTGCAGGTGCTCGAGGCGGTCCGCGACTCGGGTCGCACGCTTGCCGAGCTCACCGCCGACCTGGTCATGTTCCCGCAGGTGCTGCTCAACGTGGCCGTGCCGCGCGGTTTCAAGTGGGACAAGTTCGAAAGCATCAGGAAGGCCCAGGCCGAGGCCGAGCGCTCGCTCGACGGCCGGGGCCGCGTGCTGCTGCGTCCGTCGGGCACCGAACCTGTGCTGCGCGTGATGGTCGAAGGCGAGCCGCGTGATGCCATCGAGTCCGCGGCCCAGTCGATCGCCGCGGCAGTCAAGAACGCAGCCAGCGCCTAGGTAATACTGCCGCTCCGCGGGCCGGGCGGGGCGCCGCGGTTGATGCCGATCAATGGTCGCGGCGCAAGCGGACCTAGCATGGCCCAATGCCCCACCGTCCGGCAGATACGGTTGCGCTGTTGGCCGAGCGCCTGTTCCCGAGGTTCGTGAAATGGAGGCTCGCGGGCCTGCTGTCGGCCTGGCTGGCGGCGCTGCTCATCGTGGCGTGGCTGGTCGCGGCGGGTCGCGCGGTGGCGCTCGATCGTGGTGAGCGCTCCACCGCGTCGTTCGCGGCCGTGGTCGAGCAGCAGGTGACGCGCACTTTCCAGACCGTCTACCTGACCCTGGGCGCGATCGGCGATGCGCACCAGCTCAGCCCGCGCCCGGCGAAGCATGACCGTCAATTCCAGGACATGATGAAGCGGCGATTGGACGACGTGCCCTTCGTGCGTGCGGTATTCATCATCGCGGACGACGGCTGGATCATCCATGACACCGATTACCCGCGCACCCCCGGCGTCGCGCTCGCCGATCGCGAGTACTTCCGCGCCTTCCAGGAAGATGCGCAGCTTGGGGCGACGGCCTGGCCGCCGATTCTCAGCCGCTCGGGGACCGGCTGGTTCGTGCCGGTGACGAGGGCGCTGCGCCACTCGGGCGCGTTCGAAGGCGTGATGGTGGC
>DASSPL010000092.1:0-2763 GCA_035699685.1 Burkholderiales bacterium
GTCCTTGAAGCCGAGGCGCTCGCGCAGGATGCGCATCACCAGCGGGATCTCGAGGCCGACCAGGATTCCCACCAGCACCACGATCGCGTAGAGCACGACGCGGAAGCCGGGCCCGGCGTAGGCGAACGACAGGAACATCACCGCCGCCGAGAAGCCACCCAGCACCGCGATCATCAGCTCGATGTCGATGAAGCGCACGATGATGGCGTTGCTCACGTGCTTCGACAGGTAGGAGCCCACGCCCATGGAGGCGAGGTACACGCCGATCACCACCGAGAACTGCGTGACCGAATCGCCGAGCAGGTAGGTCGAGGCCGCCGCCGCGATGAGCTCGTAGACCAGCCCGCAGGCGGCGATCACGAACACCGACGCGAGCAGCGCGCGCGTCAGCGCCTCGCCGGGCGCGGCCCGCGCCGGCACCGCGCGCGCGAGTTCCTCGCCCGCGCCGGGGAAGGTGGGCTCGGCCACTAGTGGATCGCCGCCGCCACGATGATGGCGATCGCCAGGACGAAGGCGGCGACCACCGTCGCGAGCGCCTGGTTGCGGCTCTCGACCAGCTCCTTCCACAGGTCGTAGGGGGTGATCTTGTCGACGATGAGGAACGCCAACCCGACCAGGAAGATGCCGATCACCGAATAGACGATCGATCCGATGAGTGCCGCGGGCTTGAGGTACTCGACCATGACTGTCTCCTTGTGTTGGCTACTTGTGTCCGGAACCGCTGCCGCTTCTGGTACCGCCGCCGAAACCGCCATAGCGCTCGGCCCGCTGCTCGGCGCGCACCCGCTGAAACTCCTGCGCTTCGGAGGGCATCACCGACCATCCCTTGTACTGCCCGTAGCCGTAGGCGGCGAAGGCGAGGACGGCGGCGGCGAGATAGGTACGGAACATGGGCGCCCTTCCTCAGTCGTCCGAATCGTCCGAGTCGTCGGAATCACCGGAATCGCCGGAGTCGTCCCCCTCCGCGGACGCCGCGTAGTCGCTCTCCGACCACCGCTTCGTCTCGAAGGCCGCCGAGCGCAGCGCCGCGACCAGCGGCCAGAGCAGCACGAAGCCGGCGAAGAGAAAGAAGTTCGACCAGCCCACCGACTCCCGGTAGAGGTCCACGGTGCCGCGCACCGCCTGGCCCGCCGCCGCGTCGATGGTGAGCGTGTACCGGCCCGGCTCGACCGCGGGGATCTCCGCGACGTCGAGGCTGCTGCCGTCCACGACGGCGCCGAGCTTGCGGAAGCCCATGGCGCGATTGAGGCCGTAGGCCTGGCCGGTCTCCGCGTTGGTGAGCTTGTACTGGACGTCGAGCCATTCGCGGCTCGCGTCGCTGCTGGTGCGCACCACGAGCGGCGGCGAGCCCCATCCGCCGATCTCGAGCGGCGCGCTCACGCTGTGCCAGGGATCGTTCGGCGCGACGCTGAAGGGAATCGAGGCCGGCCGCGCGGACGCCTGCAAGCCCAGGAACGCGAGCTGCGCGACGAGCCCCAGCGCGATGAACGCGAACGCCGCGAGCCAGTAGCGCGCCACCCGCCCCTTGTACGGCGAGGGCTGGTTCGGCGCGATGCCCTCGGGCTTCCGCGGCTTGCCCTTGAGACCGAAGGCCTTCCAAAGGGCGGGCGCCTCGACGTATTCGCCGAGCGACCAGGTGACCTCCTTGTCGGTCTTCTCGCTGGACAGGATGAGTGGCGGATCGACGTAATCGTCGCACTCGGTGACGTCACCCAGGCGCACCCGCCAGTAGAACTCCCCGCTCAGGAAGGTGACGCGCGCATAAGAGCCGCCGAAGCGCGCGAACTTTCGCCCCAGGTAAATCGCGGACGGCGTGCCGAGCGAGCCCGGCTCCCGCCTCGGGATCTCCGCGGCGGCGCGCACGAAGTTGTAGTGCCCGTCGTATTCGGTGATCCACGCGTACCCCTGTGCGGTGTTGTGCAGAAGGTACTCGCTCCATTGATAGAGCGTTCCCCCGTCGTCGTCGCCACGGCGCATGAAGCCCACCACCTCGTAGCGCACGCCCTTCCAGGTTCCCGTCGAGCCCAGGGGGATGGGTGGCTGGAACTTCGTGAGGTTGAGCTCGTTCTTTTGAACCGCCTCGCCGATGGTCCCGCGCACGTCGGTCACGCTGCCGCACGAGCCGCACGCCACCACCTCGGTGGTGGCGATGCGCTTCTCGATCGGGGCCCCGCATCCGGCGCACTTGAAGGCGAGGGCCGTGCCGTGCGTGAACCCGCCCTGCTCCGGATCGCGCAGGCCCGCAAAGCCGAACGTGTCGAAGGGCAGCTTCTCGCCGACGTAGATGTGGGGGGGCTCCTCGGAGTAGTCGATGGTGGCGAAGCTGGCGCCCTCGCCGCGCAGGTCGGCCACCCTGGCCTTCCATCCGGCCGTGAAGCGGAACGGCAGCTCGCCCTCGCCCGCGACGACCTCGCCCACGTCGAGGTTGGTCACCGAGTACGCGCCGGCGAATGCCTTGTCCCCGGCGATGCGCACCTGCATTCCCGGCTTCAGCGCCTCGAACGGCGGAACCGGCTGCGGCGGCACGAGATAGGTGATGGAGTACTCGCGGCTGGCATCGGAAAGCCACGCGCCCTTGCCGCCGGGAAAGAGCACGTGCCATTCGTTCCACACGCCGTCGGGATAGGCGAACTGGATGCGGCCGACCACGCTGAAGCCGATGCCGCGGTGGCGGCCGTCGGTGCCGATGCGGATCGGCGAGTGGTCCTCGAGGAGCTCGGCCTGCTTGCCGATGTTCTCGAGCTTCACGCCCTCGCGCACGAG
>DASSPL010000093.1:0-2646 GCA_035699685.1 Burkholderiales bacterium
GCCACCCAGCCGTGCGACAGGCTGTACTGCTTCGGATGGAAGCCGAAGATCCACGGCGCGTCATGGCGAGCGATGTCCACCATTTGGTCGATCACCTTCTGCCGCTCCGGCGAGTTCGGCATCACCTTCATGCGCTCGAAGAGCGCGTCGAACTTCGGGTTGGCGTAGTTGGAGCTGTTGGCGCCGGCGCCGTCCGCTCGCGCCTGCGGGCCGTGCAGCAGGAAAAGGAAGTTCTCGGCGTCGGGGTAGTCCGCCGCCCAGCCCAGGCCGTACATCTGCTGCGTGCCCTTGCGGATCTTCTCCTGGAAGCGGTTCCAGTCGGTCTCGCGCACCTCGAGCTGGATCGAGAGCTTGGCGAGCTGCTTGCGCCACCAGTCGAGCCGCGCCTTGTCGCCCGGCCCGCGCGAGGTGGTGTCGAAGTAGAGCACGAGCGGCGCACCGGTCTTCGCGTCCATGCCGTTCGGGTAGCCCGCCTCGGCCAGCAGCTTCCTCGCGTCGTCGAGCGAGCGGCGCTGCTCGCGCCCGTCGCGCCATACGTGCGTCACGGGGTTGACGCCCTCCGCGCCCTCGCGCCGGCCGAAGATGCCGGGCGGCACCGGGCTATGGGCGACCACGCCGCGGTTGTTGTGGAAGATGGAGAGGAACTCCTCCATGTCGACGGCGATGGAGATCGCCTGGCGCAGCTTGCGCGCGCGCTCCGAGGTGCCGCCGACGACCGCGTCCTTCATGTTGAACCCGAAGTAATAGATCGTGGCGGAGACGAGCGTGGTGAGGGTAATGCCCTTCTGCGACATCTCCGAGGACGGCTCGGAGGCGCCTTCGATGTTGACGCGCACCGCCTGGTCGAACTGGTCGGAGCTGATGCCGGCGGCGTCGTAGTAGCCCTGCAGGAACTTGTTCCAGTAGGGCACGTTCTCCTTCTCGCGGCTGAATATCACCTTGTCGACGAAAGGCAGCGGCTTGCCGGCGTCCGCGAGCAGGCCGGCGGCGCGGTCGCCGGGCTCGCCCTCGGACGGGTACGCCTCGCCGTGGAAGTTCGGATTGCGCTCGAGCACGATGCGCGCGTTCGGATCGTGCTCGGTCAGCATGTAGGCGCCGGTGCCGACCGGCCACCAGTCGAGGGTGAAGTTGCGGGCAAGCATGCCTTCCTGCTGGAAGAACTTCTCCGCCTCCCACGGCACCGGCGCGAAGAACGGCATCGCCAGCCAGTACACGAACTGCGGGTAGCGGCCGTTCAGCGTCACGCGATACGTATGTTTGTCCACGACCTCCACGCCCTTCAGCGGATGCTCGCGCAGGTCGAGCCAGCGGCTGCGGTCGGTATCGACCTCCTTCAGCCGCTTCGCATAGTCGGCCATGCCGACGACGTACTCGGCCATCAGGCCGAAGATCGGCGAATGCAGCCGCGGATGCGCGAGGCGCTTGATCTGGTAGACGTAGTCCTCGGCCGTGAGCTCGCGCGTGCCGAGCGGCAGTGCATAAGGCGTCTTCAGCGATGCGATCGCGCTCGGCGCGAGCGAGTGGTTCCCGGGCACGAAGGCCGGATGTGGCTGGTAGCGGATGCCGGGCTTGATGCGGATCTCGTAGACGGTGTACTTGCCGCCTTCGATCTCGCGCGGCCTGGGCACCTCCACGGCGGTGAGCGGGATCAGCTCGTAGGGTCGCTTGAGGTAGTGGTACTGCAGCGGCGGCTCGTAGACCTGGCGCGTGAACTGCGATTCGTCGGTGGTGTACGACTGCACCGGATCGAGATGCTTCGGCCGCTCGGTGAACGCCGCGTAGTAGATGTTCCCGCCGCGCTCGGCGGCCGGATACGGGTCATTCCAGACTTCGCCGCAGCCTGCCAGAAAGGCGAGGCCGATCAGGAGGATGCGCACGCGGCAAGTATAATCAAGCGATGCCCATCCTCGCCGGCAAGAAAATTCTCGTCACCGGCCTGCTCTCCAACCGCTCCATCGCCTACGGTATCGCGAAGGTCGCGCGGCGCGAGGGCGCGGAGATTGCTCTCACGTACCAGAACGAGCGGTTTCGCGATCGCGCCCAAGACATGGCCAAGGAGCTGGGCGCCAGGGCCGCCCTGCCCTGCGAGGTCACCGACGACGCGGAGATCACGCGCCTCTTCGAGCAGCTGGGCAAGGAGTGGAGCCAGCTTGACGGCCTGGTGCACGCGCTGGCCTTCGCGCCGCGCGAGGCGATCGCGGGCGATTTCCTCGAGGGCGTGACCCGGGAGGCGTTCCGGCAGGCGCACGATATTTCGGCGTACAGCTTTCCCGCGCTGGCCAAGGCGGCGCTGCCGATGCTGAGCAAGAACGCCTCGCTCCTCACCCTTTCGTACCTGGGCGCCGCGCGGGTGGTGCCGAACTACAACACCATGGGACTCGCCAAGGCGAGCCTCGAGGCGGCGGTGCGCTACATGGCCTCGAGCCTCGGGCCGCGCGGCATTCGCGTGAACGGCATCTCGGCGGGGCCGATCAAGACGCTCGCCGCCGCCGGGATCGGCGGGTTCGGCAAGATCCTGAAGTTCGTCGAGGAGCACGCGCCGCTCAGGCGCAACGTCACGACCGAGGATGTCGGCAACGCGGCCGCGTTCCTGCTGTCCGACATGGCCGCCGCGGTGACCGGCGAGATCCTGTACGTCGATTCCGG
>DASSPL010000094.1:0-2366 GCA_035699685.1 Burkholderiales bacterium
CTGGATGAGCCCGGCCACCAAGGAGAAGGCGCTCGAGAAGCTCGGCACCATCGTCAACAAGATCGGCTATCCCGACCGCTGGCGCGATTACAGCTCCATCGTCGTCAAGCGCAACGACTTCTTCGGCAACGTCGAGCGCGCCCAGCGCTTCGAGACGCGCCGCGACCTCGCCAAGATCGGCAAGCCGCTGGACCGGGGCGAGTGGTTCATGACGCCGCCCACGGTGAACGCGTACTACAACCCGCAGATGAACGACATCAACTTCACCGCGGGCGTGCTGCAGCCGCCGCTCTTCGACCCGAAGATGGACGATGCGCCCAACTACGGAAACACCGGCGGCACCATCGCGCACGAGCTCACCCACGGCTTCGACGACCAGGGCCGGCAGTTCGACGCCCGGGGCAACCTCAAGGACTGGTGGACCAGGGAAGATTCCGACGCCTTCAAGGCGCGCGCGCAGTGCATCGCCGACCAATACGCGCAGTACACCATCGTCGACGACATCAAGATCAACAGCAAGCTCACGCTGGGCGAGGACGTCGCGGACCTCGGCGGCCTGATGCTCGCCTACATGGCCTGGAAGATGGAGACCGCGGGCAAGGCGCTCGAGCCGCGCGACGGCCTTTCGCCCGAGCAGCGCTTCTTCGTGGGCTACGCCCAGTGGGCCTGCGAGAACGACCGACCCGAGAACCTGCGCGTCAAGGCCCTCACCGATCCCCACTCGCCGGGCAGGTACCGCGTCAACGGCCTCGTGGTGAACATGCCCGAGTTCGAGCGCGCCTTCTCCTGCAAGCCGGGGCAACCGATGGTGGCGGAGAAGCGCTGCCGGGTCTGGTAGACCGTGCCCGGATTCCCGCCCGCGCGGGAATCACGTTCAGCCCGCGGACTGCAGGCGCGCGATGAGGACGTCGATCAAGTCCTGGCCGCCGCCGGGCGGCTTGAGGCGATGCTCGCGCAGGATGCCGACGAGGTTGCCGCGAGGCATGGCCTTGGGATCGGAGCGGATGAAGACCTCGGCGATGGCGCGCTGCACGTTCACCGACTTGGCGTCGGCGAAGTCGCGCGAGAGCTCCTCGAGGATCTCGCGGTCGGAGATGTGCAGGCGGGCGAGCGTGTCCAGCGCCCTCACCTGCGCGGCTCCGGCGCCCGGCATGCGCGCGACCTCGCGCGCCAGGACGCGCAGCTCCTCCTGCGCCTCGATCGGGCGATGCCGGAAATACGCCTGCGCGATCTGCACGTCCTTCTCGCTCGGGCTGGCCAGCGCGCGCAGCATCTCGCCGTGGGCCTCCGGGCTGCCGAGGCAGGCCAACACCGCGGCGTGGCCGGCGCGGCCGCGCGAGGACGGAGCCGAGATGCGCTTCAGCTCGCCGTCGAGCCGGCCGTCCTTGTTGAGCGAGCAGACGAGCTCGACCTCGGCGAACCCCATGGCATTGCGCGCGAGCATGTCGTTGACCATCGCGACGGTCTCGCCGCGCTGCTGCTCGGCGGAGAGCCAGCCGAGCGTGCCGGCGAGCGAGATCATGCGGGAGCGAAGCGCCGGCTCCGCCTGCGCGCGCAGCGAGGCGAGGTAGCGCGCGCGGGCTGCGTCGTCGGCGGACACCTCGGCCAACGCTTGGGAGAATGCTGGCGAGCCGCGGTCCGACTCGGTGAACGCCGCGAAGGCCTTCTCGATCCGGCTGAAGTGCGCCTCGGCCGCGGCGGGGTTCTCGCGCAGCAGGCCGTGCATGAAGCGGACCTTCTGCGCGGCGTCCTGGCGCTCGTCGAAGAAGCGGCAGATCTGGCGGCGCTCGGCGGCCATCGGCTCCGAATCCTTCACCCCGGAGACCCGCACCATCGAGTTGCGCCCGAACACCTTCAGCAGGCCCTCGTTGGCGCGCCCGCTGCCGAAATTTCCGCGGCCGCCCCGGTCGAAATAGCGGTTGATCAGCATGCCCGCCGTGGGGCCCACCGGCGCCGACGACGAGAAGCCGTAGATGGAGGGCACGTTCGGGAAGAGGCGCCGCATGCGGTCGCGGCCGCTCTCGCCATGGGAGGAGGCGTAGCGCCTCGAATCGGGGTTCAGGCTCTCGCAGCCGAAGAGGTACACCTCCTTCAGGCGCGAGAAGAGATTCGGGCAGGACGCGCTGCAGGATGCGCGCTCGAGCTCGTCGATCTCCAGGAATTCGTTGCGATCGAGCCGATCCGAATAGAAAGTATCGCCGGCATTGAAGTGGCCGGAGATCACGAGCACGTCGCACTGGACGTTGCGGCTGCAGGAGGAGCGCAGCCAGTCGGGCCGGCCCTTCTCCACCAGCTCGACGAATTCGTATTCACCCTTCGGCAGGCGTGCGCGGAACGTGTCCTTCTCGTCGGCCGAGTTGACGGTG
>DASSPL010000095.1:0-6668 GCA_035699685.1 Burkholderiales bacterium
CCGACGAGGCCTATGCGATGACGAAGAAAGGCCAGGGCGAGCTCGCGCTCGGCGCCGGCCTCGTCTTTTCCGTGATCGGCGGCCTGTTCGGCACCGCGGTGCTGATCCTCGCCGCGCCCGCGCTCGCCGAGGTCGCGCTCAAGTTCTCGTCGTTCGAGTATTTCTGGCTGGTGGTGCTCGGCCTCTCGAGCGCGGTGTTCCTCGCCATCGGCAATCCGCTGAAGGGCGTCGTCTCGCTGCTGCTCGGCCTGCTCGTCGCCTCGGTCGGCCTCGACAACCCGGCCGGCTTCCCGCGCTTCACCTTCGGCAACGCCGAGCTCGCCGGCGGCCTGACGCTGATCCCGATCATGATCGGCATGTTCGCCGTGTCGGAGATCATTCGCGGCGTGGCGGCCCTCGACAAGCCGTGGGAAATGGCCCAAGCCAGGATCGGCAACGTGTTCCGCGGCATGGGCGGGCTGATCCGCAGGTACCCGCTGCAGACCCTGCGCGGCAGCGTGCTCGGCACCGCGATCGGCGCGCTGCCGGGGGCCGGCGCCGACATCGCCGCCTGGATGTCCTACGCGATCTCGAAGCGCTTCTCGAAGGAGCCGCAGAAGTTCGGCACCGGCCACGTCGAGGGCATCATCGAGGCGGGCGCCTCCAACAACAGCGCGCTCGCCGGCGCCTGGATCCCGGCGCTGGTGTTCGGCATCCCGGGCGACTCCATCACCGCGATCGTCATCGGCGTGCTCTACATCAAGGGCCTCAATCCCGGCCCGACCATCTTCATGAACAACGCGGTGGCGCTCTACGCCATCTTCATCGTGTTCATCATCGCCAACCTGCTGATGATTCCCCTCGGCATCGCCGCGATCAAGAGCGCCAAGCAGATGCTGCGCGCGCCGCGCGAGGTGCTGCTGCCGGTGATCCTGCTGTTCTGCATCGTCGGCTCCTTCGCGATCAACAACTCGGCGTTCGGCGTGCTGTTGATGCTGGTCTTCGGCCTCGTCGGCCATGTCATGGAGGAGAACGGCTTCCCGGTGGCGCCGGCGATTCTCGGCATGGTGCTGGGCGCGATGCTCGAGGAGAACTTCATCAGCTCCACGCCGAAGATCGAGTTGTTGATGGCGAACGAGCCGACGATGCAGAAGAGGAGGATCACCGGCATCAGCACGGCGCGCGGCGCGCGCAGCAGCTGCTTCGCGCCCTTGATCGCGGCGATGCCGAGCGGCAGCATCAGCAGGTTGGCGATGATGAACACCAGGAAGATGGCGTAGACCGACGCGGCGTTGTTCATGAAGATCGTCGGCCCGGGATTGAGGCCCTTGACGTAGAGCACCCCGATGACGATGGCGGTGATCGAGTCGCCCGGGATGCCGAACACCAGCGCCGGGATCCAGGCGCCGGCGAGCGCGCTGTTGTTCGAGGCGCCGGCCTCGATGATGCCCTCGACGTGGCCGGTGCCGAACTTCTCCTTCTCCTTCGAGAAGCGCTTCGAGATGGCGTACGACATCCAGGCGGCGATGTCGGCGCCGGCGCCGGGCAGCGCGCCGATCGCCGTGCCGAGCATGCTGCCGCGCACGATGGGCAGCGGATAGCGCTTGGTCAGGCCCCACATGCCGCGGAACACGTTGCCGATGCTCGCCTGCGCCATCTCCCACGGCTGGTCGATGCGCGAGACGTTGCGGATGATCTCCGACACCGCGAACATGCCGATCATGATCGGGATCAGGGTGAGCCCGCCGGCGAGCTCGGCGTTGCCGAAGGTGAAGCGCGGGAAGCCGGCCGGGTTGTCCAGCCCGACCGAGGCGACGAGCAGCCCGAGCAGCAGGGAGACCACGCCCTTCAGCGGATCGCCGATGGCGAGGAACACCGCGCTCGCCAGGCCGAGCACCACCAGCCAGAAATACTCGAAGGACGAGAACCTGAGCGCGATCTCGGCGAGGGCCGGAGCCGCGGCGATCAGCACCGCCGTGCCGAAGAGGCCGCCGGCGACGGAGAAGACGAGGCCGGCGCCGAGCGCGAGCTCGCCCTGGCCTTTCTTCGTCAGCGCGTACGCTTCATCGGTATAGGCGGCGGATGCCGGCGTGCCGGGCATGCGCAGCAGGCAGCTCGGGATATCGCCGGCGAAGATCGCCATCGCGGTCGCCGTGACGATCGAGGCGATCGCCGGCACCGGCGGCATGAAGAACGTGACCGGCACGAGCAAGGCGGTCGCCATCGTCGCGGTAAGGCCCGGCACCGCGCCGACGAACAGCCCGAAGGCCGCCGACGCGACGATCACCCACAGCACGTACGGATCGAAGACCAGCGCGAACGCCTGCGCCAGCACGCCGGCCGTCAGAAAGCCCACCTTTCGAGCAGGCCCCAGGGCAGCGGAATGCGCAAGAGCTTGTAGAACGCGAGATGGATCGCGACCGTGCCCGCCACGGCAACCAGCGCCGCGGTGCGCCACGACGCGCCGAGCACGCGCACCCAGAGCGCGAGCAATACGACCCCGGTGAGGTGGAAGCCGAGGCGGTCCGCAAGGAGGATGTAGGCGACAAGGCCGGCAAGCAGCGCCGCGATGCCGTTACGGGCGTTGCGGCTTTGGATCCATGCAGGCCATTCGATCCATGCCGCGCGCCGCCTCGCTCCGGAGACGACCAGCAACACGCCGCAGATGCCGAGGCCGGCGGCGACGAGCCCGGGAAACCACGCCGGGCCGAACTTCTGGCCCGGCATCGCCGGGAATCCCTGGATGTGCCAGAGGATGATCCCGGCGAGGATGACGAGCGCCGCGCCCGTCAGCGCATCGTGGACTTTTATTTGGCGAGTCCCACGGCTTTCAGCGCTGCGCCGAGGTTGGCGTCGGAGTCGGCCATGAACTTCGCGGTGGCGGCGGGATCGGCCCACACCACGCCGAAGCCGCGGCTCGCCATGAAGTCCTTGTACTCCTTCGAGTCGTACACGCGCTTGAGCGCGCCGGTAAGCGTCTTCTGCGCGTCGGCCGGGATGCCCTTCGGCGCGGCGATCACGCGCCAGGCGGCGATCTTCCAGTTCGTGCCGAGCTCCTTCTTCAGCGTCGGCATGTTCGGATAGAGCGCCGGCGGGTTGTCGTCCATGATGGCGAGGGCGCGCACCTTGCCGGCGTCGATCATCGCCCGCGCCTCGGGAATCGAGCACGGCACGACATCGACGCCGCCGGCGACCATGTCCTGCAGGCCGGGAGCCGCGCCGTTGGAGGGCACCCACGGCAGCGCGCCCGGGTCGACGCCCTGGTCCTTGAGCAGCCCGGCGATGGCGAGGTGCCAGATGCCGCCCTGGCCGGTGCCCGACGCCTTCATCTTGCCCGGGTTGGCCTTGATCGCCGCGATCAGATCCTTCACCGACTTGTACGGCGAATCGACGCGCACGTTGACGCCGGCGGGATCGGCGTTGACCAGGCCGATCGGCGTGTAGTCGGTGTGCTTGAGCTGCGTCAGGCCGACGTGGTGCATCATCGTGATCTCGACCGTGATCAGGCCGATGGTGTAGCCGTCGGGCGTGGCTTTGGCGATCGCGTCGTGGCCCACCACGCCGGAGCCGCCGGTGCGGTTGACGACGTTGAACGGCTGCTTCAGCTCCTTCTCCAGCAGGCTGGCGATGATGCGCGCGGTGGCATCGGTGCCGCCGCCCGCGCCCCACGGCACGATGAGCTGCACCGGGCGCTGCGGATACTGGGCGTGCGCGGCCGCGGCCGCGAAGAACAGCAGTGCTGCGACGAGCTTTCTCATGGGTCCTCCTCCGGGTGGTCGGGCAATTCTAACCATGGGCCGGGAGTAGAATTTTTCTTTTGGAGGTCGCATGAACGCCCCGGTGCAGGGTCTCGCCTCGCTTTCCCTCAAAGACACGAAGCTCTTCCGCGAGCAGTGCTATATCGACGGCCAGTGGCTTTCCGGCAGGAAGACGTTCGCCGTCCACAATCCCGCCACCGGCGCGGTGCTCGGCTCGGTCCCCGACCTTGGGGCCGAAGAGACGCGCCGCGCCATCGATGCCGCGGATCGCGCGTGGCCCGCATGGCGCGCGAAGACCGCCAAGGAGCGAGCCGCGATCCTGCGCAAGTGGTTCGACCTGATGATGGCGAACCAGGAGGACCTGGCGCAGATCATGACCGCCGAGCAGGGCAAGCCGCTCGCCGAGTCGCGCGGCGAGATCGCCTACGGCGCGTCGTTCATCGAGTGGTTCGCCGAAGAAGGCAAGCGCGCGTACGGCGAGGTGATCCCCACGCACCAGGCCGACAAGCGCGTGCTGGTGATCAAGCAGCCGATCGGCGTGTGCGGAATGATCACGCCGTGGAACTTCCCCAACGCCATGATCACGCGCAAGGCCGGCCCGGCGCTCGCCGCCGGCTGCACCGTGGTGATCAAGCCGGCCGAGCAGACGCCGCTCTCCGCCCTCGCGATGGCGGAGCTCGCCGAGCGCGCCGGCATCCCGAAGGGCGTGTTCAACGTCATCACCGGCGACGCACCCACTATCGGAAGCGAGCTCTGCGCCAGCCCGAAGGTGCGCAAGCTCTCCTTCACCGGCTCGACCGAGGTCGGCCGCATCCTGATGCGCCAGTCGGCCGATACGATCAAGAAGCTCTCGCTCGAGCTCGGCGGCAACGCGCCGTTCATCGTCTTCGACGACGCGGATCTCGATGCCGCCGTCGAGGGCGCCCTCGCCTCGAAGTACCGCAACGCCGGGCAGACCTGCGTCTGCGCGAACCGCATCTACGTGCAGGACGGCGTGTACGACGCCTTCGCGCAGAAGCTCGCCGAGAAGGTGAAGGGCTTCAAGGTCGGCGCCGGCAACGAGCCCGGCGTGGTCATCGGCCCGCTGATCGACGAGCAGGGCATCAAGAAGGTCGAGGCGCACGTCGCCGATGCCGTCGGCAAAGGCGCCAAGGTGGTTCTGGGTGGGAAGAAGCACGAGCGCGGCGGACTCTTCTTCCAGCCGACGGTGCTGACCAACGTGACGCCGGAGATGGTCGTCTCGCGCGAGGAGACCTTCGGCCCGGTGGCGCCGCTCATCCGCTTCAAGACCGAGCAGGAGGTCGTCAAGCTCGCCAACAACAGCGAATTCGGCCTCGCCGGCTACTTCTACAGCCGCGACGTCGGCCGCATCTTCCGCGTCGCCGAGGAGATGGAGACCGGCATCGTCGGCGCCAACGTCGGCATCATCTCCACCGAGATCGCCCCGTTCGGCGGCGTGAAGCAGTCCGGCCTCGGACGCGAAGGCTCGAAGTACGGCCTCGAGGAATACCTTGAGGTGAAGTACATATTGGTCGGCGGCATCGACAAATAAGTGTGAAAGGCGAAGAGTTCAAGGACGACTTCCGGCGGGCGCTGCCGCGGGAGCTCGTCCTCGAGCTCACGCGCCGCTCCCCCTGGCGGGCGACGCTTGCCGTGCTGGAGGACGTGGCCGTCATCGCCGTGGCCATCGGTGTTGCGCTCGCCTACTGGCCGAACCCGCTGATCATCCTTCTTGCGGTGCTGATCATCGGCACGCGGCAGCACGCGCTCTTCATCATCACGCACGACGCCGCGCATTACCTGCTCTACGAGAAGCGGTGGCTGAACGACCTTGTCGGCCGCGCCTGCGCCACGCCGAGCGGCCTGTCGATGTGCAGCTATCGCGTCATCCACCGCATGCATCACAACAACCTGTACGGGGAGCTCGACCCGGACACGGCGCTGCACGGCGGCTATCCACGCGGCCGGCTTTATCTCATCAAGAAACTGCTGAAGGACCTGAGCGGCCTCACGGCGTGGAAGACGTATGCGTACTTCCTGTTCGCCGCGCCCGCACTGAATACGGCGACGAACAAGGCGCTGCGCCCGCTCGATGACACCTCCGAGCGGCTGCGCGCCGATGCACGCCGAGACCGGAACGGGGTGATCGCATTCCACGTCGTCGCCCTGGGCATCGCGGCGTGGAGCGGCTACCTGCTCGAGTACCTCGTGCTATGGGTGCTGCCGCTCGTGACCGTCGTGCAGGCGATCCTGCGGCTGCGGGCCATCGCCGAGCACGGCGCGCCGTCGGATCTCACGTCGCCGCTGACGGCGGCGCGCACCAACACCGGCTCGGCCTGGCTGCGCTGGCTGCTCTTTCCGCACAACGTGAACCACCATATCGAGCACCACCTGTACGCCTCGGTGCCGATGTACAACCTGCCGCGGCTGCACGAGGAGATGAAGCGGCACGGCGTGCTGGAAAACGCGGAGGTGGTCCCCTTCCGCGTGACCCTCGGAAAGATCTTCGCGGAAAAGCCTAGCGCGGCTTGAGCTTGAGGCGCATCGGCTTCATCGGCGAGCCGACGAAGCCGGCCCGGCGATACATCGCCTGCGCGCGCTCGTTCTGCATGTCGGTGAGCAGCGTGATGCGCACGATGCCGTCGGCGCGCGCCTGCTCGACGACGTGCTTGAGCAGCGCCTCGCCGATGCCGCGCTTCCTCTCGTCGGGATGCACGACCAGGTCCTCGAACCACGCCGCCTTGCCGCCCTCGGCGGTGCTCACGGTGTAGAGCAGGCTCGCCATCGCCACCACGCGCTTGCCCTCGCGCGCGACGAACAGCCGGCCGATGCCGGGGTCGGCGAGGATCGCCTTAAGCGCCCGCTCCTGCTTCGACGCGTCGGGGTGGAACTCGGCCTCCTGCGCGAAGAGCACGCCGAGCAGCTCGACCA
>DASSPL010000096.1:0-2357 GCA_035699685.1 Burkholderiales bacterium
CGGTGCGCATCATGACGCTGCACGGCGGCATGCTCGGCTTCGACGTGATGGACCAGGTGGTGGCGCGCGTGCATCCGTTCGGCTGGCACGCCAACATCCAGCTCGACGGCCGCGAGCTGCCGAAGTACGAGGCGCAGATCAAGCGCCTGCCGGGCAAGTTCGTCATCGACCACACCGGCAAGTTCCTGGAGCCGGTGTCGACGGATCACGAAGCGTTCAAATGCCTGCAGCGGCTAGTCGATACGGGCCGCTGCTGGGTCAAGCTCTCCGCGCCTTACGAGACCTCGAAGAGCGGCGCGCCGAAGTACGAAGACGTCAGTAAGCTAGCGCGGGCGCTGGTCAAGCAGGCGCCCGAGCGCATGCTCTGGGCGAGCAACTGGCCGCACCCCTCGGCGCGCAAGCCCGCGCCGCCGAAGGACGAGGACCTGCTGGAGCTCCTCGCCGATTGGGCGCCCGACGCCACGGTGCAGAAAAAGATCCTGGCGGACAACCCGGCGGAGCTCTACCGCTTCTAATTCCGTACCCGGTACGTAATTTTCGTGCAAGGAATGCACAGGGTCGCGCTCATTGGCCTCGGCATGGCCGTCACACCCCACGCCAAGAGCCTGCTCGATCTGGAGCAGCGAGCATCGGTCGCACACGCCTACAGTCCCTCCAAGGACAGGCGAGAACGCTTTGCGCGGAATTTCAGCTTTCCGCTCTGCGACCGATTGGAAACCATCCTCGAGGACCGCAGCGTCGACGCGGTGCTGATCCTCACGCCGCCGAACACGCACCTCGAGCTGGTCGAGCGCTGCGCGGCGGCGGGCAAGCACATCCTGCTGGAGAAGCCGCTCGAGATCACGCTGAAGCGCAGCGAGCGGCTGGTCGAGCTTTCGAAAAACATCACGCTGGGCGTGGTGCTCCAGCACCGCTTCCGCCCGGCAGCGGAGAAGCTGCACGAGCTGCTTTCGTCAGGTCGGTTGGGAAAGCTCGTGTCGGCGAGCGCATCGATTCCCAATTGGCGCCCGCAGACCTACTACGACCAGCCGGGACGCGGCACCAGGGCGCGCGACGGCGGCGGCGTGCTGCTCACGCAGGGCATCCACACGCTGGACCTCCTGACCTGGTTTGCGGGCGAGGCCGAAGAAGTGAAGAGCTTCTGGACCACGACGCCGCTGCACCGGATGGAAACGGAGGACCTGGCGGTCGCCGCTCTGCGCTTCAAGAGCGGCGCGCTCGGTGTGGTCCACGCCACGACCACTGCCTACCCCGGCTATCCGGAGCGGATCGAGCTCATCGGCACGCGCGGCACCGCCGTCCTCGAGGGAACCGCGCTGCGCGCGCAGCTCGCCGACGGCACTTCGGTGGAAGTGAAAACCGATGCGGGCGGCGGCGGCACCGGCGCCGACCCGATGGCATTCCCGCACGACTGGCACCGCTGCGTGCTCACGGACTTTCTCGACGCGATCGACCAGCGGCGGCCGCCCCGCTCGAGCGGCGCCGAGACCCTCAAGGTGCACCGCCTCATCGATTCATTAATTCGGGCTCCGTCCCCGAACTAGGTTCTGGATGAGGCGGTTGACTGCCGCGGGCGCCTCGAGCTGGGTGAAGTGGCCGACGTTCGGGACGATCTCGACGCGGCCGCCTTTCGATCGCACGTAATCGAGCCACGGCGTCGTGTCGCCCGGCGCGAGCATGCGGCGCTTGAGGCTCGCGTCGCGGGTGGTGCTCTGGATCGCGAGCAGCGGCGCGCGCACGGCGGCGAACGCGGCGTCCATCTGGCCGGCATCCCAGCGCGTGACGCGCGGCCACAGCTCGGCCCCGAACGCGGCGCTGCCCTTGACCGCGCGCTCGACGATCGCATCGGCTTCGGCCGATGGAGTGAAGAACATCTGCCGAAACAGCGTCTCGGCAAAGGCGGCGTAACCCAGGCGCTCGAGGGTCGCCTTCGCCGAGGCCTCGGACCCTTCCGGATCGCGGTCGGCGTTGCGGCTGCCATCCACCAGCACGATTCCGCCCACGCGCTCCGGCGCGAGTCGGTTCGCCTCGAGCACGACGCGGCAGCCCATGCTGTGGCCGACGAGGATGACGTCCCTCAATTCCAGGTTCATGATCAGCGCGGCGACATCGCCGCCATAGTGCTCGATCGAGCACTCCTGCGGCCGGCCGGGCGTCTTGCCGTGCGCCCGGAGGTCGCACGCGACCACTTCGTTGCTTTCCTGGAAATGCTGGAGCTGCGGCCGCCAGTCTTCCAGGCTGCAGGCGAAGCCGTGGACGAAGAGAAGCGGCGGGGCGCCTTGCCCCGCCTTGACGAAGTGCATCGCCTACTCGACTTCGGCGTGCGGCTTGTGCGCGGCCACCAGCTTCTGCTGCAG
>DASSPL010000097.1:0-4692 GCA_035699685.1 Burkholderiales bacterium
AGGATCCTGTTCGAGGTCAAGGACGCCGCGGTCTACGACCTCGACACGGCCGAGCCCAAGATCCGCTTCCACGACGGCGGGAAAGTCGAGGAGCTGCACTGCGACTTCATCGCCGGCTGCGACGGCTTCCACGGCATCACCCGGCCGTCGATCCCGTCGCGCATGCGCCGCGAATTCACGCGCGTCTATCCGTTCGGCTGGTTCGGCATCCTGGTCGAGGCGCCGCCGTCGACCGACGAGCTGATCTACGCCATGCACGAGCGCGGCTTCGCGCTCGTCAGCACGCGCTCGCCGCAGATCCAGCGGCTCTACCTGCAGTGCGACCCGAACGACGAGCTGCGGAACTGGCCGGACAGCCGCATCTGGGATGAGCTGCACGCGCGCCTTGAAACCGGCGAGGGCTGGAAGCTCGCCGAGGGCCGCATCTTCCAGAAGGGCATCATCGCCATGCGCAGCTTCGTGGTCGAGCCGATGCGCTACGGGCGCCTCTTCCTCGCCGGCGACGCCGCGCACATCGTGCCGCCGACCGGCGCCAAGGGCCTCAACCTCGCGGCGGCCGACGTGCGCGTGCTGTCCAAGGCCCTGGCCAGCTATTACAAGACGGGGGGCGAGGAACCACTGAAGAGCTATTCCGCCACGGCGCTGCGCCGCGTCTGGCGCGCGGAGCACTTCTCGTGGTGGATGACGTCGATGCTCCACCGCTTCCATGATGAGACGCCATTCCACTACCGCCTGCAGCTCGCCGAGCTCGACTACGTCGTCACCTCGCGCGCCAAGGCGCAGACGCTGGCCGAGAACTACGTCGGCCTGCCGCTGGACTAGTGCTCGAGCGACTCAAGCGCTGGGCGGCGGAGCTGAAGGCGCAGGTGGTCACGCTCTGGTTCTGCCGCAGGCATCCCGATACGCCGTGGACCGCGAAGCTGATGGCCGCGGCCGTGGTGGCTTACGCGCTGAGCCCGATCGATCTCATCCCCGACTTCATCCCGGTGCTCGGCTATGTCGATGAGCTCTTCGTCCTGCCCCTCGGCATCTGGCTCACGCTCAGGCTGATTCCCGATCCCGTGGTAAGGGAGGCGCGCGCCCAGGCGGATGCGTGGCTGGCCGAGCGGCACGCAAGGCCGAAGAGCTATTGGGGCGCGGCGTTCATCGTCGCGGTCTGGCTCGCCCTCGCCTACCTTGCATGGACCGTGGTAAGAGAGGGGTGGTGAACGCCGACGACTTCGAGATGCTGGCGCGGCTCTTCGCCGCGCTCGGCGCCGGCGCGCTGATCGGCTACGAGCGCTCGTTCCACGGCCGCCCGGCCGGCTTCCGCACGCACGCGCTGGTGTGCACCGCATCGAGCCTGCTGATGCTGGTCACCGTGTACGAGGCGCACTGGATGCGGCAGGCGACCGGCCTCGTGCAGATCGATCCGACGCGCATGGCGCAGGGCATCATGACCGGCATCGGCTTCCTCGGCGCGGGCGTGATCATCAAGGAAGGCCTCACGGTGCGCGGCCTCACCACCGCGGCATCGATCTGGATCACGTCGGCGATCGGCATCCTCGCCGGCATCGGCTTCTACTTCCCGCTGCTCGTCTCGGTCCTTCTCACGATCGGGGTGCTGTCGCTCTTCCGCTGGATCGAGGTGCGCATGCCGTCGCAGGCGTACTACCAGTTCGCGGTGCGCTTCGCGCGCGGCAGCGGCATGACGGAGAGGCAGTTGCGCGAGCTGGTGGAGTCGCACGGGCTGAGCATCGCCAATTTCGCCTATCGCCTGGAAGGCGAAGGCCGTGTCAAGCGCAACAGCATGGTGATCCGCTCCTCCGACCGCTCGGCGGCAGGACGCCTGGCGGTGACGCTCGAAGCCATGGAATCGGTGCTCGAGTTCCGCATTACGCCCACCGGCGACTGATTCATTACCGTTTCGTTACAGCCTTATCCACAAAAACCTGTGGACAACGCTGTGCGTCGTTGCGGGAAATCCTCGCCTTGCTTCCTGAAAAGCGGGGGTCAGACGGTTGCGATTAAAAAATGGGCAGTGCCGCGCCGCGGCAGAAAAAATCCGTTGCCTCGCGCGTTGCCGCGAACCTAAGATGGTCGAGCGTCCGCCAGGGGGCGGCGTCACCCCACCACCATGAATGTCCTGTTCGTCTGCGAGGACAACTCCGCGCTGAGCATCATGGCGGAGGCGATCCTTGGCTCCATCGCCCCGGCGCGCTTCGGCGCGCATAGCGCCGGCTGCTTTCCGGCGGCAGCCGTTCAGCCCGAGGTCGTCGAGTTCCTCGCCACGCACCACATGCCTGTCGCGCGACTGCGCACCAAGAGCCTGCAGGCGTTCCGCACGGCGGGCGCGCCGCGCATGCACTTCATCATCACCCTCTGCGATGCGGCGGCGGACGCGGATTATTCCGGCTGGCCCGGCAACCCCTTCGTCGCGCACTGGAACGTGATCGATGCATACGCGACGAGCGAGGCCGACGAGGCGTTGCGCGACAACTTCTGGACCTTGCAGCGGCGGATCAAGATCTTCGCCAGCCTGCCGCACGCCAGGCTCTCCCGCCGAGTCCTCGAGCAGCTCCAGCCCAGCTACCTTTAAGCAGTCACGAATCGGTAACAACGGCGTAATAGCCTGCTCGCCGTTGCCCACCGATAGGAGTATCCCCTTGAAAGCTTGGGTCTTTGCCGGCGCCGCCCTCGTGGCCGCCGTGCCCTCGTTCGCCCAGCAGCGGATCGTCAAGATCGACGGCTCGAGCACCGTGTTCCCCATCACCGAGGCGGTCGCCGAGGACTTCCAGAAGGCGAAGAAACAGTCGGTCAAGGTCACGGTCGGCATCTCCGGCACCGGCGGCGGCTTCAAGAAGTTCTGCCGCGGCGAGAGCGACATCTCCAACGCCTCGCGCCCGATCCTCAAGAAGGAAATGGAGGAGTGCAGGGCCGCGCGCGTGGAGTACCTCGAGCTGCCGGTCGCCTTCGACGCGCTCACGGTGGTGGTCAACCCGAAGAACAGCTTCATCAAGCAGATCACCGTGGCCGAGCTGAAGAAGATGTGGGAGCCGGCGGCCCAGGGCAAGGTGATGCGCTGGAACCAGGTGAATCCGGCGTGGCCGGACGCGCCGATGAAGCTGTTCGGTCCCGGCGCCGACTCCGGCACCTTCGACTATTTCACCGAGGCGGTGGTCGGCAAGTCCAAGTCCTCGCGCGGCGATTTCACCGCCTCGGAGGACGACAACGTGCTGGTCCAGGGCGTGTCGCGGGACACCAACGCGCTCGGCTACTTCGGCTTCGCCTACTACATCGAGAACAAGGACAAGCTGCGTGCGGTCCCGGTCGTGAACGACAAAGGCCAGGCGGTCGCGCCATCGCTCGAAGCGGTCGAGAAGGGCAGCTACGCCCCCCTCGCGCGGCCAATCTTCATCTACGTGAGCAGCAAGTCGCTCGAAAAGGCGTACGTGAAGGAGTTCGTCGAGTACTACATGAAGAACGGCGGCAGCCTGGCGAAGGAAGTGAAGTACGTGCCGCTGCCGGCGAAAGCCTACAGCCTGGCGTGGGAGCACGTGCAGAAGGGCAAGAAGGGCACGGTGTTCGGCGGCACGGCGGAGGTTGGCGTCACGATCGACGAGCTGCTGAAGCGCGAAGCCAGGCTTTGATCGCGTGCTGTCACGATAGAATCGGGTGCGAGCCTCAATGCCTGCCGTCCCCGGCGCCGCACCCGTAAGTCCCGCAGCGCTCAGCGCCCGCCTGAAACATCGCCGCGCCCGCATCGTGCGCGAGCGCCTCATCGAGCTGGTCCTGTTCTTCGCCGCGCTCGTCTCGGTCTTCACCACCGTCGGCATCGTCTACATTCTGGTGAAGGAGTCGGTGGTCTTCTTCCAGCACGTGCCGATCGGCAAGTTCCTCACCGACACGCAGTGGACCCCGCTCTTCGACGACGCGCACTTCGGCATCATGGTGCTGCTCTCGGGCACGCTGACCAGCTCTCTCGTGGCCCTGGCGATCGCCATTCCGCTCGGCACCGTCATCGCCATCTATCTGTCCGAGTTCGCCGCCTTCCGCGTGCGCGAGGTGGCGAAGCCGTTCCTCGAGCTGCTGGGCGGCGTGCCGACCATCGTCTACGGCTACTTCGCCCTGCTTTTCATCACGCCGCTCCTGCAGAAGCTCTATCCGGAGCTGCCGGGTTTCAACCTCCTGTCGGCCGGCCTGGTGATGGGCATCATGATCATTCCGTACGTCGCCTCGATCTCCGAGGACGCGATGCGCGCGGTGCCGATGAGCCTGCGCGAAGGCTCGTACGCCATGGGCGCGACGCGTTTCCAGACCGCGACGCGCGTGGTGTTCCCGGCCGCCTTCTCCGGCGTGGCAGCGGCCTACATCCTCGGCATCTCGCGCGCCGTCGGCGAGACGATGATCCTCGCCGTGGCGGCCGGCATGCAGCCCAACCTGACCTTCAACCCGCTCGAGCCGGCGGCCACCATCACCGCGTACATCGTGCAGGTGGCGCTGGGCGATCTGCCGCACGGCTCGGTCGGCTACCAGACCATCTTCGCCGCCGGCCTGTCGCTGATGGTGCTGACTTTGGTGTTCAACATCGCCGGCCACATCCTGCGCAAGAGGTACCGTGAGGCCTACTGAACTGCGCACATTGATAGCGGCGCGCAAGCGCTGGGACACGATCTTCGCCGTGGTCGGCGCCCTCGCGCTGATGATCGGCGT
>DASSPL010000098.1:0-5995 GCA_035699685.1 Burkholderiales bacterium
GGAGATGAAGTCCGCGCTGCGGCTGACGTGCACCTTGGTGAAGACCGCGCCGTTTTCCACCTTCGCCTCGGAGCTGCGCTTCAGGTAGCCCGCGTCGTGCAGCAGCGCGATCAGCACGCCCATCACCGCGCGCCGGGCGCCGAGCCGCTCGGCCGCCGCGCAGCTGCGATCGTGGCCGTCGACGAGGCGCGCCATGGCGAGGGTCATGTCGAGCGTGTGGCGGATGTCGTGGTACAGGGTGTCGCAGGCGAGGTAGCCGGGATAGCGGCCCTCGAACAGCGCATGGAAGTCGTCGAACGCGCGCTCGAGCGGCGCGAGGTCGGCGCCCGGATAGCGCGCTCCGAAGATCTCCAGCACCGCGTCGCGCACCGTCTGCGGATGCTCGACGTTCACGCGGTTGCTGACGTCGTTCTGATTGAGACGGTAATGCATACCGCCCAGCTCCCCCTCCCCGCGTCGATTATTCCGCCGCGCCCCATCGGAGGCAAGGATAAAAACAGCGGGAGACGGCCGATAAGCCGGGTTCTGTGGTCCGGCGGTCACCCGCCGGGCCGGCAGCCATTCCTCTGGGCGCGAGGTCACCCCCGCGCTCTAGCCACCTACCCGCAAGCTCGGTCGAGCAGACCTGAAGTGGCTTGTTACGCCACGCGCTTGCCTATTTGGTGTTGCTCCGGATGGAGGTTGCCGCGTTTCACCCCCGAAGGTGTAACCCTCCGGGACTCGTCTCTGTGGCCCTGTTCGTCACGTCGCCGTGCCAGGGGGTTACCCTGCATCCTGCTCTGCGGAGCCCGGACTTTCCTCTGCGTCGCGCTACCACTGCGGCACAGCGGCTGCCAGGCCGACTCCCGCTTGCAATTCTACGCGCCGAGGCGGACCCTAGGAATCCCAAAGGAGGTGGACCATGAAGCGACGGCTCTACTTTCTCCTGCCCGATGTCGCGAGCGCGACGCGCACGGCCAACGATCTGCTGCTCGCGCGAGTCGAAGACCGCCACATGCAGTTCCTCGCCAAGCGCGGCACCGACCTCGGCGAGCTGCACGAGGCGAGCTACATCACCAAGACGGATATGCGGCGCGGCGCGGCCATGGGTGTCGCCCTCGGCCTGCTGGCGGGCGCGATTCTCGGCATGCTGGTCGTCAACTATCCGCCCCAGGGCACGCAGCCGCCGCCGGGCGCGGCGGTCATCGCGATGATCGTCGGCGCGCTGCTCGGCCTGTGGATGGGAAGCATGGCGGCCGCAGCGGTGCCGAACTCGCGCCTTAGGGCGTTCGGCGACGACATCGCACGCGGCAAAGTGCTGATGATCGTCGACGTGCCGTACGAGCAGGTCGACCGCATCCGCGAGATCGTCGCCGCGCGCCACCCCGAGGTCGTGCTGAGCGCCCAGGAGACGCGCTACCCCGCCTTTCCCTGACGGAAATAACGGTCGTCGTCGTAAAAGGCCGGGCGGTCGTTCTCTGCCCAGCCGGGATAGCCGAACACCGGCAGCGGCGCCAGGTCGCGCGCGCGCGCGCCGGGGCCGAGATGGGCCAGCCAGCTCGCCGCCTGATCGTCGAGGCTCCCCTCGGGATTCACGAACAGCGCCTTGCAGGTGATGCCGGGCCAGGGCTCGAGCGCTTTCTCGAGCGCGGCGTGTCCGAGCACCACCAGGCGCATCGCCGAGCGCACGCGCGAGCGATGCGTGCAGAACAGCTCCTTCCAGCGCAACTCGCGCACCAGGCGGATGAGCTCGCCGTCGGCGCAGGCCACCAGCACGCCGCCCTCGTCGAATACGGTGAGCAGGTCACGCATCGGACCGCGCTGGCCGCGTTCCCGGGGAATCTCGGCGGCGTGCATCGCGTTCATACGCGCCTTGGTGCGCGGGAAGGCGAGCCAGGCGAGGGCGTTGAACCAGTCATGCAGGTTGTCGGCGCGCGTGGCGATGCGCCCGGTTTCGTAGGCCTGCAGCTCATACGGCCGGCGCTCGGCGCCCGGGCGGACGAACTCGACGCGATGGCCGCTCAGAGTGCGGATATCGCGCTCGGCCGCGGCGCGGTTGAGCTCTTCCAGCGAGCGGAGTGCGAGCCATGGCCGCACCGGCTCGAAGATGGGATGAGCTAGACGAGCTTCCAGGGTACCGATTCGCCGGCGCGCAACGGCACGAGGACGTCGCCACCGAAAGCCAGCGTCTCCGGCACGCGCCACTCCTGGCGCACGAGCGTGACTTTGCCTTCGTTGTGCGGCAGGCCGTAGAACGTCGCGCCGTGCTCCGAGGCGAAAGGCTCGAGCTTGTCGAGCGCACCGGCCTCCTCGAAGGCAATCGCATAGAGCTCGATCGCGGCGTGCCCGGTGTAGATGCCGGCGCAGCCGCACCCGGTTTCCTTGGTGGGCTTCGCGTGTGGCGCGCTGTCGGTGCCGAGGAAGAACTTCGGGTTCCCCGAGGTCGCCGCCTCCACCAGCGCCTCGCGATGCTCTTCGCGCTTGAGCACCGGCAGGCAGTAGTGGTGGGGCCGGATGCCGCCCATGAAGAGCGCATTGCGGTTCATCAGCAGGTGATGCGCGGTGATGGTGGCGGCTACGTTGGCTCCGGTCACCTCGACGTACTGCACGGCGTCGCGCGTCGTGATGTGCTCGAGCACCACCTTGAGCCGCGGGAAGCGGTCGAGCGTCGGCCCCAAGGTCTCCTCGAGGAAGGCCTTTTCCCGGTCGAACACGTCGATCGCGGGGTCGGTCGACTCGCCGTGCACGAGGAGCGGCATGCCGAGCTCCTCCATCCGCTCGAGCGCCCGGAAGCAACGCGACATGCGCGTCACGCCGGCGTCGGAATGCGTCGTCGCGCCGGCGGGGTAGAGCTTCACCCCGAACACGCGGCCGGAGAGCTTGGCGCGCGAGATCTCCTCGGGCGGCGTGTCGTCCGTGAGGTAGAGCGTCATCAGCGGCTCGAAGCGCGTGTCCTCCGGCAGCTCGCCGAGGATGCGCTCGCGGTAGTTCAGCGCCTGGGCGGTGGTGGTCACCGGCGGCTTGAGGTTCGGCATGACGATGGCGCGGGCGAACTGGCGCGCCGTGTCGGCGACCACCGAAGCGAGCGCCGGGCCGTCGCGCAGGTGGACGTGGAAATCGTCGGGGCGACGCAGGCTGAGGCGATCCATCACCGGAATTTTACTTGGCGCGCTCCAGCGCTTTTCTGTAGAGCACGTTTTTCGGCAAACCGGTGATCCGGGCGGCCAGCTTCGCCGCCTCGCTGGGCGCCATGGTTTCGAGCAGCAGGTCGAGGATTCTTTCGGCCTGCGCGGTATCGGGCGCGCGCTCCTCGCCGGCGGCGAGCACGAGCACGAATTCGCCCTGCTGGCGCTCGGCGCGTTCTTCGAGCCAGGCCGCCGCCTGGCCGAGCGGCAGGCGCACGAACTCCTCGAACTTCTTGGTCAGCTCGCGGCCGATGGCGACCTCGCGCTCGGCGCCGAAGCGCGCGGCGAGGTCGGCGAGCGTCTCGGCCATGCGATGCGGCGCCTCGTAGAGCACGACCGGCCACGGCAGGTCGAGCGCGTCGAGCGCCTTGCGGCGCGCGGCGGTCTGGCTGGGCAGGAAGCCGGCGAAGAGGAAGCGGCTCGCCGGGAAGCCCGCCGCGGAGAAGGCGGCAGCCGCGGCGCTCGGCCCGGGGATCGGCCGCACCGGAATGCCGGCGCGGTGCGCCTCGGCGACCAGCCATGCGCCGGGGTCGGACAGCGCCGGCGTGCCGGCATCGCTCACCAGCGCTATGGTTTTTCCCTCCTGCATGAGCCGGACCAGCTCGGCCGAGCTGGCGCGCTCGTTGTGCTCGTGGAGCGCGACGGTGCGCGCGCTGATCCCGTAGTGCGAAAGCAGCGTCGCGGTCCTGCGTGTGTCCTCGCAGGCAATGATGTCGGCCGAGCGCAATACCTCGATCGAGCGAGGGCTCGCGTCGGCGAGGTTGCCGATGGGCGTGGCTACGACGTACAGGAGCGCGGTCAACCGTTGTCTCTCCGGGTTCGTTAAGCGTGCCATGAACCGCGAGGGCGCGCGAGCCGAGGATCTCTGCGCCGAGCTGCTGCGAGCCGCCGGGCTCAAGCTGCTCGAGCGCAACTGGCGCTGCCGGCTGGGCGAGATCGACCTCATCGCCGAGGAGCGCGGCACGCTGGTGTTCGCCGAGGTGCGCATGCGCGCCCCCGGCGGGTTCGGCGGCGCCGCCGAGAGCGTCACCGCGGCGAAGCGCTCGCGCATCATCGCCGCCGCAAGGCTCTATCTCACTCGCCGGCCCGAGGTGCCCTGCCGGTTCGACGTCTTCCTGGTCGAAGGCCCGCCGCGCCATGTGCATTGGATCCGCAACGCTTTCGGCGAGTAGCGCGCTCTGCGCATTGCTCTGGGCCACGGTCCCGCAGGCCCAGGAGGCCGTGCCGTCGGTGCGTGTGGTCGTGCAGAGCGCGGCGCTCGCCGGCTTCCGCTACCACGCCGCCGCCGAGGTATGGGAGGAGCTTCGCGTCGGCGATCCGCTCGAGCTCGAGCGCGAGGCCGCCAATCCCCACGATGCCAACGCGGTGAGCGTATCGTGGCGCGGGCGCAAGCTCGGCTACGTGCCGCGCCGCGAGAACGCAGTGCTCGCCTGGAGCCTGGACCGCGGCGACGTGCTGCGCGCGCGCATCAGCCGGCTCACGCACCATCCCAACCCGGCCCGGCGCATCGAGTTCGAGGTCTACGCCCACTGACTGGCGTAGCATGCGGTCGGGGAGGGAACGCATGAAGCGGCTCGCATTCCTGGTGCTTTTGTCGGCGACGACGCCAGCGATGGCACAGTCGGACTGCCATGCCGGCCTCGTGGCGGGTTACGTGCTCGGCCGCAGCCAGCACGTGCCGGACGGCTCGGTACCGCTGACCGACACCTTCGACGTGGAGGGGCGTGCGGTCGGCGCGAAGCTCGGCTGCATGCGCGCGCGCGGCGGCTGGCGCTACGGCTTCGCCGCCGACCTGATGGACGGCAACGCGAAGGGCGAGGCGCAGATGCGCGACCCCAACGCGAACTTCTTCTCCGAGACATCCATCGACTGGCTCGGCACGCTGCGGGCCGTTGGCGGCTACGAATTCGCTGCGGGCTGGATGCCCTACCTGACCGGCGGGGTCGCCGTCGCCTCCCTGCAGATGCGCCTCTGCAGGGTCACCCCGGCCTTCTGCACCATCGATTCGCAGAAGTTCTGGGGCCTGGTAGGAGGCGCCGGCGTTCAGTACCGGCTATCGCGGCGCGTTTCGGCCAACCTGGAGTACGTCTACTTCGGCTTCGAAGACAAGCCTTTCTCGAAGTCCGGCACGCTGGTCGTCGGCGACAGGGACGTGTCGGTGAATCCGGAGGCGCATGTCGTGCGCCTCGGGCTCAACGTCCACTTCTGAGCGGTACCTCGGCCAGGTTTCTCAGCCAGGCGTCGGCATTGCCGTCGGACGGCGCTCGCCAGTCCCCGCGCGGCGAGAGCGAGCCGCCCGAGCCGACCTTGGGTGCGTTGGGCACGGCACTGCGCTTGTACTGGCTCGTCTGGAAGAAGCGCTTCAGGAACACGCCCAGCCATTGGCGGATCTCGCGCAGCGAATATTTGTCCTGCCAGGCGTTCCAGGAGAGGTACGCCACCTTGGTCGGCGCGTAGCCGAAGCGCAGCGTGTAGTAGAGGTGGAAGTCCTGCAGCTCGTACGGCCCGACCGAGCTCTCGGTCTTCTGCTTGCCCGGGATGAGCTCGGGGCTGATCTCGGTGTCGAGCACGCGCCGCAGGGCGCGCTTCACGTCGTCGGCGAACTCGTCCGCTTCGGCGATCCAGGCGATCAGGTACTGGATCAGCGTCTTCGGCACGCTGGCGTTCACGTTGTAGTGCGACATGTGGTCGCCGACGCCGTACGTGGCCCAGCCGAGCGCGAGCTCCGACAGGTCGCCGGTGCCGACGACGAAGCCGCCGTGGCGGTTGGCGAGGCGGAAGAGATGGCTGGTGCGCTCGCCGGCCTGCACGTTCTCGAAGGCGATGTCGTA
>DASSPL010000099.1:0-5136 GCA_035699685.1 Burkholderiales bacterium
ACGATCTTCGCCGACCAGCCGATCGAGAAGGCCGCCATGAGCAGGTTGGACGGCAGGAAGGCGAGCCCGATCTGCATCGGGTCGTAGCCCAGCACGAGCTGCATGTAGAGCGCCGAGATGAAGAACCAGGCGAACATCGCCGCCGCCCAGAACACGCCGAGGACGTTGGCCGCCGTGACGCTGCGGATGCGGAAGATGCGCAGCGGCATCAGCGGATGGCCGATGCGCGACTCGATGGCCACGAATGCCGCCAGCAGGAGGACCGCGCCGCCGAGCAGGCCGAGCGTCTGCACCGAGGTCCAGCCCGCATGGTTGCCTTCGACGATGCCGTAGACGGCGAGCATGAGCGAAGCCGTCACCGTCACGGCGCCCCAGACGTCGAGCCGCTCGTGCGGCTGGCCAGGGTCGCGCTCGAGCAGCGACGCGCAGAACGCGTACACGGCGATGCCGATGGGTACGTTGACGAGGAACACCCAGTGCCAGCTGAGCGCGCTGGTCAAGGCCCCGCCGGCCAGCACGCCCAGGCTGCCCCCGCCGGCGCAGACGAAGCCGTAGATGCCCATCGCTTTCGCGCGCTCGCCGGCCTCGGTGAAGATGTTCATGATCAGGGACAGCGCGATGGCCGAGACCACCGCGCCGCCCAGCCCCTGCACGGCTCGCGCGGCAACGAGCACCGCCTGCGACGACGACACCCCGCACACCACGGAGGCCAGGGTGAAAAGCGTGATGCCCGCGAGGAACAGGCGCCGGCGGCCATAGAGGTCGCCGAGGCGCCCGCCGAGCAGGAGGAAGCCGCCATACGTGAGCATGTACGCGTTCACCACCCAGACCAGCGCCGTCTCGCTGAAGGCGAGGTCCGACTGGATCGAAGGCAGCGCGACGTTGACGATCGTGGTGTCGAGCACGATCATCAACTCGCCCGCGCACAGCATGTAGAGGGCGAGCCAGCGCTTGTCGAGCGCTACCGTCAACCTTGTTCCTTCTGCGCCAGCACCATCCAGCCGAGGCCGAACCGGTCGGTCAGCATGCCGAAGCTGGAAGCGAAGAACGTCGGCGCGAGCGGCATCTGCACCTGCCCGCCCTCGGACAACGCGCCGAACATGCGCTTTGCCTCGGCGTCGTCCCGCGCGTTCAGCGTCAGGGCGAAGCCGTTGAACTTCGCGCTTCCGGTGCACATGCCGTCGGAAGCCATCACCTTGGCCTCCCCGATGCTGAACAAGGCATGCATGACCTTGTCGGCCGGCGGGCTCATTCCGGGCGGTTGCGGCTCGGGGCTGTCCCTGTAGCGCATCAGCGCCTCCACCTTGGCGCCGATCGCCTTCTTGTAGAACTCGAGCGCCTCTTCGCAGCGCCCTTCGAAGAAAAGGTAGGGCTCGACATTCATGGCATTCCTTTCACAGATCGACGATGACCTTGAATCCGCCGTAGATCATTCGCTTCGCGTCGAACGGCATGGTCTTCGGGTCCATCGACGCGGCCAGGCGCTTGTCGCTCATCACCTTCCTGTTGATGCGATCGCGATCGGCGCGCGAGCGGTACACGATGTAGGAGAAGACCACCGTCTCCCCGGCCTTGCGCTGCACGGAGCGCGGGAACGAAGTGCGCTTGCCGATCTTGACGTCGTCGGCGACGCACTCGCGGAACTCCAGCGCGCCGTATTCCTTCCAGATCTTCCCCGCCTTGCGCGCCATGGCGCGGTAGGCCGCAAGCTTTCTTTTCGGCACGGGCACGACAAATCCATCTACGTAGGCCATGACGCCTCCTTGGTTTTTGCGGGCCGCGGGCTCTCGCGGATCGGCCGGATCGGCCGCACCTCGATCGAGCCGATCGCGGCCGGCGGGATCTTCGAGGCGATCTGGATCGCCTCGTTCAGGTCGCGCGCCTCGATCATGTAGAAGCCGGCGAGCTGCTCCTTGGTCTCGGCGAACGGCCCGTCGGTCACGGAGACCTTGCCGTTTCGCACGCGCACGGTGGTGGCGGTCGATACGGGCTGCAGCGCCTCCGAGGCGACGCAGTGGCCGCTCGCGCGGATCGATTGGTCGAAAGCGAGGCAATGGCGGTCGTCGACCGTCTCCATCGCGCGCTCGTCGCCGTAGACCAGGCAGAGGTATTTCATGGCTGGCTCCTCATGTGGAACACCTCGAAGATGTGGCCGTCCGGGTCCTCGAAGGCGTGCTGGTACATGAAGCCGTAGTCCTGCGGCTCGCGCGGGATGCGGCCGCCGTGATGCGCCGCCTTGCCGACGAGGTCTTTCACCTCGTCATCGCTTGCGCAGGAGATCGCGATGAGCACCTCGGTGCTCTTGCTGGCATCGGCGAGCGGCTTCTTCGTGAACGTCTTGAAGAAAGGCTCGGCGAGCAGCATGACGAAGCTGTCGTGGCCGACGATCATGCACGCCGCCTTGTCGTCGGTGAACTGCGGATTAAAGCTGAAGCCAAGCTCGGTGAAGAAGCCGATGGTGCGCTCGAGGTCGCGCACCGGGAGGTTGACGAACATCTGCCGGTTCCTCATTTCGCTGCTCATTTCCGCGCGGCCTCCAGCTTGCGGAACCGCTCGATTTCCTTGCTCTGGGCGAAGTCCTCGAGCTCGTAGAAGGGCCGCACCTCGATCTCGCAGCGGCCGCCGTCGACCGCGGGGTTGGGAAAGCGCTTCGTCCACTCGACGGCTTCCTCGCGCGACTTCGCCTGGATGATGGTGTAGCCCGCGACCAGCTCCTTGGTCTCGGCGAACGGGCCGTCGACGAAGCTGCGCTTCTCGCCGTCGTACCGGATGCGCCAGCCCTGGCTGGAAGGCTTGAGGCCGGAGGCATCGATCAGCATGCCGGCTTTCTGCAGCTCCTCGTGGTACTTGCCCATGGCGGCGAACAGGCTGTCGGGCGGCAGGGTGCCGGCCTCGGAGTCCCGGGTCGCCTTGACCAGAATCATGAATCGCATCGCCACTCCTAATAGGTGTCCGTACCCTTGGTCGAACGGGGGATACGGGAATCGACAGCACGCCCCGGCTTTAGTGCAGTTCCGCTAACCGCTTCTCGAGAAAGCGCTTTTCCGGTGCCTGGCGGACGAGGGCGAGCGCCTTGCGGTAGCTCGCGCGGGCTTCGGCGGCGCGGCCCAGGCGCCGGCAAAGATCGGCGTGGGCGGCGTGCAGCAGGTGGTAATCGTCCAGCTTCTTCCCCAGGCCTTCGATCAGCGCCAATCCTGCCGCGGGCCCGTCGCGCATCGCCACCGCGACGGCGCGGTTGAGCTCGATCACCGGCGACGGGTCCATCTGCAGCAGGACTTCGTACAGGCCGACGATCTGCGCCCAGTCGGTCGCCTGCGCGGTCGGCGCCTCCGCGTGCACCGCCGCGATGGCCGCCTGCAGGGTGTAGGGCCCGAAGCGCCGCGAGGCCAACGCGCGCTCGACCAGCGCCACGCCTTCCGTGATGAGGCCGCGGTTCCACAGCGCCCGATCCTGCTCCTCGAGCGTGACGAGGTCGCCCGAGGGCGTGGCGCGCGCCGGGCGCCGCGATTCCTGCAGCAGCATCAGCGCCAGCACGCCGATCGCTTCCGGCTCGGGCAGGAGCTGCACCAGCAGGCGGCCGACGCGGATCGCCTCCTCGCAAAGGTCGGCACGCGTGAGCGACGCGCCGCTCGAGGCCGAGTAGCCCTCGTTGAACACGAGATAGATCACGCGCAGCACGGCGTCGAGCCGCTCGGGCAGCTCACGCGGTCCGGGGACTTCGTATGGGATTTTCGCGTCGCGGATCTTGCCCTTGGCGCGCACGATGCGCTGCGCGAGCGTCGGTGCCGGCGTAAGAAAGGCGCGTGCGATCTCTTCGGTCGTCAGGCCGCACACCTCGCGCAACGTGAGCGCCACCTGCGCGTCCGGCGCGAGCGCCGGATGGCAGCAGGTGAAGATGAGTCGCAGGCGGTCGTCCTCGATTTCCTCCGCCTCGGGCTTCTCCTCGGCCTGGAACTCATCCAGGTCCTCGACGGCGTCGAAGCGCGCCTGCCGCCGGATGGCGTCGATCGCCTTGAAGCGGCCGGCCGACACCAGCCACGCGCGCGGATTGTCGGGCAGTCCTTCCTTCGGCCACTGCTCGAGCGCCGCGCGGAACGCCTCGTGCAGCGCTTCCTCCGCGACGTCGAAATCGCCCAGCAATCGCACGAGCGTCGCGAACACGCGCCGCGATTCCGTCCGGTAGATCGACTCGATCTTCTCCTTCACCGGTGCACCAGCGTGATGATGGCGACGCCGAGCGCGAGGAGCGCCATGCCGCCGAGCTCGAGCGGCGACAGGCGCTCGCGGAACAGGCGCCGAGACACGGCGTAGCTGAAGATCAGCTCGACCAGGCCGAGGGTGCGCACGTGCGCGGCGGGCGCGATGGCGAAGCCGGTGAACCAGCCGGCCGACGCCGCCGCGCCCATCAGCCCGGCGAAGAGCGACATGCGCCACGCGCGCAGCACCTTCCCCACCGTCTCCGCGCTCGTAACGACCAGGAAACCGCCGAGCAGCACGGTCTGGAGGATCTGCGCCACCATCAGCGTGAAGGCCGCGGCCATAAGGAACGAAGTGCCGGGCAGCGCAAGCGTCGCGCCTCGATAGCCGACGGCGGAGAATGCGAACATCGCGCCGCTCGCGAGGCCGAGCAATGCGGTGCGCGAAGTCCAACCGGTGAGAAGCGTGCGCAGCGGCCGCTCCTTGTCGGCCGGCGAAAGCAGCAGCACGCCGACCGTGCCGCTCGCCACGGCGAGCATCGCCGCCAGGCCGAGCGGATCGCCGAGGAAGACCAGCGCGAAGATCGCCACCTGCAGTACCTCGGTCTTGGAATACGCCACGCCGAGCGCGAAGTTGCGCGCGCGCATGGTGCGCAGGAGCAGCGCGGTCGCGAGGATCTGGCTGACCGCGCCCAGCGTCACCCATGCGAAGAAAGACCACCGCAGGCCGGGTGCGCCCTCCCCCGTGAATCGAGACACGAAAACGAGCCAGAGGGCCGCGAACGGCAGCCCATAGAGAAAGCGCACCAGGGTGGCGCCGAGCGTGCCGAGCTCCTCAGTGAGGTGGCGCTGCGCCGCGTTGCGCACGGTCTGCGCGAAGGCGGCCCATACCGTCACCGGTATCCAGAGCCACTCCGGCGGCGTCACTCGGCCTTGATGC
>DASSPL010000100.1:0-13789 GCA_035699685.1 Burkholderiales bacterium
TCGCTTCGCGCGCTCGAGCCGGTCGTAGCGGGCGTCGCCGACGGCGCCGAACAGGATCGCGTCCGCGTCCTTTGCGATCTTCAACGTCTGCGGGGGAAGCGGATGACCGGACGCCTCGTAGCCTGCGCCGCCCACTGGCGCATCCTGCGTTTCGAGAGGCAGCGACAGGCGGCGCAGGACCTTCTTCGCCTGCGCAATGATCTCCGGCCCGATGCCGTCGCCGGGCAGTATGGCGACGCGCATCAGAAATACCAGGGGTAGCGCGCTTTGCGCTGCGCCTCGAACTGCCTGATCTTGTCCGCGTGGCGCAGCGTGAGGCCGATCTCGTCGAGGCCGTTCAGCAGGCAGTACTTGCGGAACGGGTCGACGTCGAAGCGCATCGTCTTCGAGCCGTCCGCGGTGGAGACGGTCTGCTGCTCCAGGTCGACGACCAGCCTGAACCCCGGGAACGCGGCGACCTCGTGGAACAGGCGATCGACCTCGCTCTCCGCCAGGACCACCGGGAGAAAGCCGTTCTTGAACGAGTTGTTGAAGAAGATGTCGGCGAACGACGGCGCGATGACGCAGCGAAAACCATAGTCCATCAGCGCCCACGGCGCGTGCTCGCGCGAGGAGCCGCAGCCGAAGTTCTTGCGCGCGAGCAGGATCTGCGCGCCCTTGAAACGCGGCTGGTTGAGGACGAACTGCGGGTCCTTGCGCCAGTCGGCGAACAGGCCCTCGCCGAAGCCGGTGCGCTTGATGGACGCGAGGTACTGCTTCGGGATGATCTGGTCGGTGTCGACGTTGGCGCGGTCGAGCGGCGCCACCAGAGCGTTCAGGACGGTGAACTTCACCATTTTCTGATGTCCACGAAGTGTCCGGCGATCGCCGCGGCGGCGGCCATGGCCGGGCTGACGAGGTGCGTGCGCCCGCCGGGGCCCTGGCGGCCCTCGAAGTTGCGGTTCGAGGTCGAGGCGCAGCGCTCGCCCGCCTCGAGCCGGTCGGGATTCATGCCGAGGCACATCGAGCAGCCGGGCTCGCGCCACTGGAAGCCGGCCTCGCGGAACACCTTGTCGAGACCTTCCTTCTCGGCCTGGGCTTTGACCAGGCCCGAGCCCGGAACCACCATCGCCAGCTTCACGTTCGAGGCGATGCGCTTGCCCTTCACCACCGAGGCGGCGGCGCGCAGGTCCTCGATGCGCGAGTTGGTGCACGAGCCGATGAACACCTTGTCGATGCGCACGTCGGTGATCGGCGTGCGCGGCTTGAGGCCCATGTAGGTCAGGGCGCGCTCCAGGCCCTCGCGGCGCTGCGCGTCCTTTTCCTTGTCCGGATCCGGCACCACCTCGTCCACCGCGATCACCATCTCGGGCGAGGTGCCCCAGGTCACGTGCGGCTTGATCTCGCGCGCGTCGAGCGTCACTTCGCGGTCGAACTTCGCGCCCGGATCGCTCTTCAGCGTGCGCCAGTGCTCGACGGCCAGGTCCCATTCGCGTCCCTGCGGGGCGAACTTGCGGCCCTTCAGGTACTCGAGGGTCGTGTCGTCGACCGCGACCATGCCGGCGCGCGCGCCGGCCTCGATCGCCATGTTGCACACCGTCATGCGGCCTTCCATCGACATGCCGCGGATCGCGGCTCCGGCGAACTCGATGGCATAGCCGGTGCCGCCGGCGGTGCCGATCCTGCCGATGATGGCGAGCACCACGTCCTTCGCCGTCACGCCGCGCGCGAGCTGTCCTTCGACGTTGACGCGCATGTTCTTCATCTTCTTCGTCACCAGCGTCTGCGTGGCGAGCACGTGCTCGACCTCCGAGGTGCCGATGCCGTGCGCGAGGCAGGCGAACGCGCCGTGCGTGCTGGTGTGCGAGTCGCCGCAGACGACCGTCATGCCGGGCAGCGTCGCGCCCTGCTCCGGGCCGATGACGTGGACGATGCCCTGTCTCTTATCGAGGTAGGGAAAATAGACCTTGGCGCCGAATTCCTTGATGTTGGAATCGAGCGTTTCGATCTGCAGGCGCGCGAACGGATCGCGCACGCCGGCGATGCCCTCGTCCCAGTTCGTGGTGGGGGTGTTGTGGTCGGCGGTGGCGACCACGGACTCGACGCGCCAGGGCTTGCGCCCCGCCGCGCGCAGGCCCTCGTAGGCCTGGGCGCTGGTCACCTCGTGGACGAGGTGGCGGTCGATGTAAAGGAGAGCCGTGCCGTCGTCCTCGGTGTGGACGACGTGGCTATCCCAGAGCTTGTCGTAAAGGGTCTGCGGCATTCCTCGTTTCCGCGCTGCGGAAACGAGGAATTATGCCATCGGAACCGGGAATTACCGGCTGTTTACTTGGTGCCGCCGACGGCCGCCGAGCCGCCTTTCGCCGCCGCGTACAAGGGCATCACCTTCGTCGCGTACTCCTTCAGGTCGGCGATGCGCCGCTCATGCGACGGGTGCGTCGAGAGCCACTGCGGCGGCTGGCCGCCGCCGACCTTGGCCATTTTCTCCCACAGGCTGACCGCCGCCATGGGGTTGTAGCCCGCGCGCGCGGCAAGCTCGACGCCGATGCGGTCGGATTCGGTCTCCATGGCGCGGGATTTCGGCTTGAGCATCGTCACGTCGGCCACCATGGCGCCGACGTTCTGGCCGAGCTCGCCGATGCCGAACAGGGCACCGACGATGCCGATGCCCGCCTGGACGCCGACCTGCTGCGACATCTGCTCGCGGGAGTGCTCGCGCAGCGCATGCGCGATTTCATGACCCATCACCGCGGCGATCTCGTCGTCCGTCGCGCCCAGCTTGTTGATCAGTCCGGTGTAGATGGCCATCTTGCCGGCCGGCATGCACCACGCGTTCACCTCGTCGATCGAGATGACGTGCACTTCCCATGGCCACTTCGCCGCGTCCGGGCGGAAGGCGGTGGTCTGCGGCACGAGCTTGCTGACGATCGTCTTCACGCGGGCGACCTGCGCAGGATCGCGGTCGAGCGCGCCCTTCTTCTGCGCCTCGGCCATCATCTGCGCATAGGCCTTCTGCGCGCCGGCGTTTACCTCTTCCGCCGACACGGCCATGCGCTGCTGTCGGTCCACGCCGACAGCGCCGCCCTTCGTCGTCTCGACGGTCTGACAGCCCGCCACACCCAGAGCCGCCAGCGCGGCCAGTACGGCAATCTTTTGTCTCATCTCACCCTCAACGTTTTCGCCTAGACAGTGTTGACACGCTACAACCCAGCACGTTTCAGGGGATAGGCAAAAAGGAGGCCTGCTCCGGCCGCAAGGGAGGATACGGTGAAGGCAACGCCCGGCCCGGCGGCCTGCCAGGCCCAGCCCGCCGTGACTGCGCCGACTGCTCCACCCGCGCCATAGCCAAGGCTCGAGAAAAGCGCTTGGCCGCGCGCGTGCGCCGCGTCCGGAAAGAGGCGATGCACGGCCGCGACCGCCGCGGCGTGGAACGAGCCGAAAGTCGCGGCGTGCAGGATCTGCGCGACCAGCAGCACGGCGAGCCAGTGTGACGCCCAGCCGATCATCAGGAAGCGGACGATGCCGAGCGCCGCGCTCGCGATCAGGATGACGGCGAGCGAGTGACGCCGGAAGAGCGCCGGCAGGAAGAGGAACACCACGATCTCGGCGAGCACGCCGAGCGTCCACAGGAAACCGATCAGCGCGCCGCTGTAGCCCAGGCTCTGCAGGTGCAGCGTGAGGAAGGCGTAGAGCGTGCCGTGCGCCACCGCCATGCAGAACGCGCTCGCCAGCAGGGCGAGCGCCGGGCGGCCGAGCGAAACCGGCGCAGCGCTCGCCTGGGCATGCCTGCGCGGCGCCGGCAGCAGCAGGGCAACGACCGCCGCGACCGCCGCAAAAGCGCAGATCGCATCCGGCAGCGTCAGCACGGAATGGAAATCGAGCCAGGCGCCGCCGGCGAGCACGGCGCCGATGAAGCCGATCGAGCCCCAGACGCGGATCGGGCCGTAGCGCCCGGCCTGGCCGGCGAGCGCGCCGAGCGTGATCGCCTCGACCAGCGGCAGCGCCGCGGCGGAAAACACGCTGCCCAGCGCGACGACCCACGCGATGGCGACGGCGCCCGGCGCGTGCGGCAGCACGGCGTAGGCGGCCGCGCTCACCGCGCAGGCGACGAAGACGATGGCGCGTTGCGCGCCGGTGCGATCGGCGAGCCAGCCCCAGCCGGCCGGCGCGACGATGCGCGCGAGCGGCGGCAGCGCGAGCACCCACGAGATCTCGAGCGCGCTCAGCCCGCGAGCGGCGAGATACGGCGGGAAGTACGCGACCGTGAGGCCGGCCCACACGAAGAAGGCGAAGTAGAACGCGGCCGCGCGAAATGACACCGGCATGGGCCTAAATTAGCATCGGCGGACATGTCGCGCGGCGCGTTCTACCTTCTGTTCACGGCCTCCGGCTTCGCCGGCCTCATCTACGAATCGATCTGGACGCACTACCTCAAGCTCTTCCTCGGCCACGCCGCCTATGCGCAATCGCTGGTGCTCGCGGTGTTCATGGGCGGGATGGCCGCCGGCGCGGCGTGGGCTGCGCGCCGGTCGCAGCGCTGGTCCAATCCCCTGCTCGCCTACGCCGCCGTCGAAGCCGTGGTGGGCATCGCGGCGCTCGCCTTCCACACGCTGTTCGTCGCGCTCACCGACTGGTCGTTCGACCGCGCGCTGCCGGCGCTCGGCCATCCGGCGGCCGCGCTGGCCTTCAAGCTCGCGCTTTCCTGCCTGCTGATCCTGCCGCAGTCGGTGCTGCTCGGCATGACGTTCCCGCTGATGAGCGCCGGCCTGGTGCGCGCCGCTCCCCGCGCGGCGGGCGAGTCGCTCGCCATGCTCTACTTCACCAACAGCCTCGGCGCCGCGGCGGGCGTGCTGACGAGCGGATTTCTCCTGATCGAGGCATTCGGCCTGCCCGGCACGCTGCGCATCGCCGGCGCCCTGAATCTCGCCATCGCCGCCGCCGTATGGCTGCTCGCCCGGCCGCTGCAGGCTCCACCCGTTCGTCCATCAACGGAAGCGAAGCTCGATCTGCTCATCGCGGTGGCGTTCTTCACCGGCCTCGCCTCGTTCGTCTACGAGATCGTCTGGATCCGCATGCTGTCGCTGGTGCTCGGCGCGTCGACGCATTCCTTCGAGCTGATGCTCGCCGCCTTCATCTCCGGCCTCGCGCTCGGCGGCCTCGCGGTGCGCCGGCGCATCGATGGCGCGGGCGAGCCGCTGCGGCTGCTCGCCGGCGTGCAGATCGTGATGGGCCTCGCCGCGCTCGCCACGCTGCCGGTCTACGACGCCACCTTCTCGCTGATGGAGGCGCTGATGAAGGGCCTGGCGCGCACCGAGACCGGGTATGCGCTCTACAACATCTCGGGCGCGCTCATCGCCGCGCTGGTCATGCTGCCGGCGACCTTCTGCGCCGGCATGACGCTGCCGCTCCTCACGGCGGCGCTCCTGCGCAGGGGGCGCGGCGAAGCCGCCATCGGCCATGTCTATGCCGCCAACACGCTCGGCGCGATCGCCGGCGTGGTCCTCGCCGTGCACTTCGGCCTGCCGCTCCTCGGGCTCAAGGGCTCGCTCATCGCCGGCGCGCTGGTCGACGTCGCGCTCGGGCTGGTCCTGCTCAGGTTCCTCGGAGCGAACCTGGCTTTCGCCGCCACGGTGTGCGCGGCGCTGTTCCTGAGCGTCGGGCTCGGCGTGCAGCTCGACGCGAACAAGATGACCGCGGGGGTGTTCCGCCACGGCGACCTGTCCTCGTCGCGCGAGGCGACGGTGCTTTTCAACCGGGACGGCAAGACGGCGACGGTGCACCTGGTGCGCTACCCGGAGGCGACCAGCCTGCGCACCAACGGCAAGTCCGACGGCTCGATCAACATGGATCGCGAGGGCGAGCGCGGCTCCGACGAGATCACCATGGTGCTGACCGCCGCCGTACCGCTCGCCCTCAAGCCCGACGCGAGGACCGCGGCGGTGATCGGCATCGGCACCGGGCTCACCACCCATACGCTGCTGCAGAGCCTCGACATCGAGCGCGTCGACACCATCGAGATCGAGCCGGCGATGGCCGAGGCGTCGCGCGGCTTCGCGCCGCGCAACAACGCCGCGTTCGCCGACCCGCGCGGCCGCATCGTCATCGACGACGCGAAGAGCTACTTCTCCACGCAGGCCGGGCGCTACGACATCATCATCTCGGAGCCGTCCAATCCCTGGGTGAGCGGCGTGGCGAGCCTCTTCACGCGCGAGTTCTACCGCCGCGTGCGGCCGCACCTCACTTCCGGCGGGCTGCTCGTGCAATGGATCCAGCTCTACGAGATCGACCCGTCGCTGGTCGCCACGGTGCTCGCCGCCCTGGGCGAGGTGTTCCCGCACTACGCCATCTACGCGCCCAGCGACCACGATCTGCTCATCATCGCGAGCGATGCGCCGGTGCCGGCCGAGGCGCAGGCGCGCGTGTTCGAGCAGCCGGGCCTCGCCAAGGAGCTGTGGACGGTCAACGTCCTGTCCGCGGGCGACCTCGACGCGCGCTACATCGGCCGGCGCGAGACCCTCGAGCCGCTCTTCGCGAGCTATGCCATGCCGGCGAACTCGGACTACTTCCCGGTGCTCGATCTCGCCGCGGCGCGCCACCGGTTCACGGACCGCAGCTCGACGGACATCGTGGGGCTCGGCACGCTCGGGGTGCCGGTGCTCGAGCTCCTGGAGCCTGGGCGGCCGCAGCGACCGCCGAACCCGCTCGCCAAGGGGGCCCACGCCTTCGACCGGCTGGAGCACACGCGCCTCGCCTGGTACGCGCGCAACTTCCTCGTCGACGAGCGCGCGCCGCTGCCCGAGGGGGTGCCGCGCCAGCTGCAGAAGGACCTGGAGCTGGTCAAGCTGCGGCTGATCGAGTGCCGCGAGCCGCGCGAGCTCGATGTGTGGCTGCACAGCGCCGTGCGCGTCGCCCAGGCCGCCAACCCCTATCTGTCGCGCGACGATCTCTCGGCGATGTGGTCGCGCATCGCGCGCTCGCCCTGCTTCGCCACCCTGCACGACTTCCAGCGGCAGTGGATCGGCCTGATGCGCGCGGTGGCGGCGCGCGATGCGCCGGCGATCGGCGCCATCGCCGCCGAGCTGCTCGAATCGCAGAGCGAGGCCGGCGCCGAAGTGCGCGAATACCTGCTGATGGCGGCGTTGGCAGGCCACCTGGGCGCCGGCCGGCGCGAAGCGGCGCTCGAGGCGTGGTCGAAGCACGGTGAGCGCGCCCGCCATGGCGCATCGGTGGCTTTCCGTCTGCTGCGCTGCCATGCGCGCGCCGCCGACTGCGCGCGGGAGTTCGGCGCTCAGGCGCGCTGAGCGAAGCGCACCGTCGCCAGGACTTCCTTTGCAAACGCTTCCGGCTTCGCCTGCGCGAAGTGCCCGTCGAGAAGCAGGTGCGACAGCCCGTGCACCAGCGCCCATGCGCCCGCCGCGGCCAGGTCGGGACGCGGGTGGTCCCTGAAAGCCTGCACGAGCGTCCGATAAGCGCCATCGGCCGCCGCGCGCAGCTCGGGATATTTCGCGAAGGCCAGCACGCCGCCGAACATCAGGCGAAAGCGCTGCGGATGCTCGAGTGCGAAGCGCACGTAGGCCTCGCCCATGTCGCGGCCCGCGTGCCCCTGCATCGCTTCTGAAAGAAGGCTGAATCCCTCCGCGGCCAGCGCCGCGAGCAGCGCATCCCGATCCGGGAAGTGGCGGTACGGAGCGTTGTGCGAGACCCCTGCGCGGCGCGCCACGTCGCGCAGGCTGAGGCTCGAAATGCCTTCCTTTTCAATTACTTTGGCCGAAGCCCGCAGGAGCGCCGTGCGCAAGTCGCCGTGATGGTATGTTGACATTGCCTACATGCCCCGCTAGCCTTATGTTGTTACTGACAACATTACCACAATGCTCGCGCTTCACATTGCCTTTGCAGTGGCTGCCCTTGTCATCGGAGCCGTCGTGCTGGCTCGCCGCAAGGGCACCGGGTCGCATCGACTGCTCGGCCGCATCTGGGTCGGCGTGATGGCCGCGGTGGCCCTGTCCTCGTTCTGGATCTTCGAGCTGCGCCAGGGCGCGGGGCCGTCGTGGATCCACCTGCTCTCGGTGTGGACGCTGATCTCGCTCGCGCTCGCGGTAGGGTTCATCCGCCGCGGCAACGTGCGGGCGCATCAGGGCTTCATGATCGGCACGTTCGCCGGCCTGCTCGGGGCCGGCATCGCGGCGATGGCGCCCGGCCGCACGCTCGCGCCCTACCTCTTGCGCTTGCTCGCGTAGGGATTGCGCCCGGTGCGGAACTCGATGGCGAGCGGCGTGCCGACCAGCTTGAAAGCGTTGCGGAAGAAGCCCTCGAGGTAGCGCTTGTAGGAGGCCGGCACGCGGTCGAGCGCATTGCCGTGGATGATGACGCGCGGCGGATTGACGCCGCCCTGGTGCGCGTAGCGCAGCTTCGGCCGGATGAGACCCGTCTTGGGCGGCGCCTGGCGCTCGATCGCCGCCTGCAGGGCGCGGGTGAGCTTCGGCGTGGACAGCCGCGCCATCGCCGCCGCGTGCGCCGCGTCGACCGATCGCATGAGAGGGGCGAGCCCCTTGCCGTCCTTCGCCGAGATGAAATGCTGTTCGGCGAAACCGAGGAAGCCCAGCTTCCACTGCAGCTCGGATTTGATCTTGGAACGGGCTTCCTTGCCGGCCGCGTCCCATTTGTTCACCGCCAGCACCACGGCCCGGCCGCGCTCGAGGATGTAGCCGGCGACGTGCGCGTCCTGCTCGGTGATGCCTTCGGCGGCGTCGACCAGCAGCACGGCGACGTTGGACGCCTCGATCGCCTGCAGCGCCTTGACGATCGAGAAGTACTCGACCGGGGTGCCGGTCTTGCCGCGCCGGCGCACGCCGGCGGTGTCGATCAGCGTGTAGCGGCGCCCGCCGCGCTCGAACGGCACCTCGATCGGGTCGCGCGTCGTGCCCGGCTGGTCGAAGGCGATGACGCGCTCCTCGCCGACCAGCGCGTTGATGAGGGTCGACTTGCCGACGTTCGGGCGGCCGACGATCGCCACCCTGGGATGCTTCTCGAACGCGTCATCCGGCTCCTCGTCGGCTGAAAACGGGGCGAGCACCGCGTCCAGCAGCTCGCGCACGCCCTCGCCGTGCGCGGCCGAGATCGCGGCCGGCTGGCCGAGGCCGAGCTCGTGGAATTCGGCCACCGCCGTGTCGGACTGCATGCCCTCGGTCTTGTTGACCGTGAGCCAGACGTGCTCCTTGCCGCGCAGCCGCCTCGCGATGTCGCGGTCCGCCGGCGTCAGGCCGGCGCGGCCGTCGACGACGAAGAGCACCGCATCGGCCTCGGCAATCGCCTGCTCCGCCTGCCGCGCCATCTCCACGAGGATGCCCTCGTTCGCCCGCGGCTCGAAGCCGCCGGTGTCGATGGCGATGAAGCTCTTCTCGCCGGCGCGGCCTTCGCCGTAGTGCCTGTCGCGCGTCACGCCCGGCAGGTCGTGCACGATGGCGTCGCGGCTGCGCGTGAGCCGGTTAAAGAGGGTCGATTTCCCGACGTTGGGGCGCCCGACGATCGCGAGGACCGGCTTCACGGGGCCAGGGCATGTATCGAACCATGCTGTGTCTGCACGAGGAGCCCGGCCGGGATGGCCTTCGGCGCCGCGCGCACCGGCCCGCCGTCGGTCGAGTACCGCGCGATGAACTCGCCGGTCTCGCGCGCGAGGAAGTGCACGTAGCCCTCGAGGTCGCCGACCGCGACGAGATCGCCCAGCGCCCGCGGCGCCGAAAGCTGGCGGTGCGCGAGCTTGTCCTGGCGCCACAGCGTGCGGCCGTTGGTGCGGTCGAACGCCTGCAGCGCGCCGCGTTCGTCGGCGACGAACGCGTAACGCGCGTCGAGCGTCACGCCCGTCAGCGAGGAAACGTCGCGCGCCCAGAGCTGGCGGCCGCTTTGCGCCTCGTAGCAGGCGACGCGGCCCTGGTAAGCGGCTGCGCACACCTCGCGCCCCTGGAGGGCCGGCTCGCCGACCACGTCGGTGACGCGCTCGAGCTCGGTGCCGCCCTTGGGCAGCGCGACGGTGGCTTCCCAGCGCTGCCCGCCGTTGGACAGCGCGATCGCCACCAGCTTGCCGCCGGAGAAGCCGGCGTAGGCGCTCTCGCCGTCGATCACGATGCCGGCCGGCGTGCGGATGACGAGCGACGACGGCGCGCGCTGGTAGATCCAGCGCCGCCTGCCGTCCTGCGCGTCGAACGCGTAGATGCGGTTGTCCAGGCTGCGCACCAGCACCAGGCCTTCTCCCACCGCCGGCGCGCTGATCACCTCGCTCGACACCCGCGCGGTCCACAGGCGCTTGCCGTTCTGCGCGTCGAGCGCGAACACCTCGCCGTTCTCGTTGGCGACCGCGACGGTGCGGCCGTCGGCGCCGACGCCGCCGGACAGCTGCTCGGCGGCCGACACGCTCCACAGCGTGGCGCCGCGCGCCGGATCGATGCGCATCACCGTGCCGTCGCGCGCGGCGGCGAACACCGAGCCGTCCGCGAGCGCCGGGTTGAACACGAACGGCTCGCCGCCGCCCACGCTCAGCGACCACAGCTGCTTCACGCGCTGCTCGTGCTCGATCCTGGGCAGGTCGGCCGGCTTGGGTCCGGAAGAGCTGCCGCATGCGGCGAGGCCGATGGCCAGCGCGGCGGCCGCGTAGCGAAACCTCATCCGCCGAGCGCCTCCAGGCGCATGCGCACGCTCTCGCGGAAGGCGCTGTTGCCGCCCTCGGCCTTCTCCAGCGCGAGCTTGTAGGCGGCCTTGGCGTCGGCGGCCTGGTTCTTCGCCACCAGCACGTCGCCCTTCGCGGCGGCGTACTGCGCGTCGAAGGCCGCCGCGTGCTTCTCGTCGAGCAGCTTGAGCGCCTCGTCGTAGGCCTTCTCGTCGAGCAGCACCTGGGCGAGGCGCAGGCGCGCGAGGTCGCGGAAATCGTCGGTGCGGCCGTGCTCCACCACCCACTGCAGCTGCGCCTTGGCGCTTTTCAGGTCGTTGCGCTCGAAGTAGAAGCGCGCCGCGGTGAGCGCGCCCATGGAGGCGAACATCGTGCGCGGATGGTTCTCGAGCAGCCCGCCGCCCGCGTCGCGCAGCGCCTTGGCGTCGCCGGCGAGCGCGGCGCGCGCCAGCGTGTCGTAGAGGCCGCCGGCCTGCGCCGCCTGGCTGCGCTCGTACCATCGCCAGCCCTGCCACGCGGCGAAGGCCAGGCAGGCGGCGACGATCGCCGTCGTGATGAGCGAGCCGTACTGCTTCCACCACGCCTTGAATTCGGCGAGCTGTTCCTGTTCTTCGAGGTCGAGTGCCATCAGGGAGCCTTGCGGTTGAGCATGTCCTTCACCTTGCGCCCGACCTGGTCGAGCGCCACTTCCGTTTCCGCCTGCGTGGCGAGATTCTTGACCTTCACCGTGCCGCGGCCGAACTCTTCCGGCCCCGCGGTCAGCGCGACGCGGAAGCCCTTCTTGTTCGCGTACTCGAACTGCTTGCCGATCTTCGCGCGCTCAAGGTAGACCTCGGTGTTGACGTCCACGGCGCGAAGGCCGGCCGCGAGGGCGAGGTAGCGCGGAAGGTACTGCGGATCGAGCGTGGTGACCAGCGCCTCGGCGGGCGAGCGCTCGAGCGCCGGCAGCAGGCTGGCGTCCTTCAGCCGCGCGAAGAGCCGCGACAGGCCGATCGAGATGCCCACCCCCGGCAGCCGGGTATTGGTGAAGTAGCTGGCGAGGTCGTCGTAGCGCCCGCCGGAGCAGATGCTGCCGATGTCGGGGTGATCGGTCAGCGTCGTCTCGTAGATGGTGCCGGTGTAGTAGTCGAGGCCGCGCACCACGCCGAGATCGATGGCGAACGCGCCGTCCGGCACCCCGAACTGGCGGATGGCCTCGACCATCTTCTGCAGTTCCTCGACGCCGGCCTTGTACATCTCGTTCGGGTAGGCGAGATCGGTGAGGAGCGCCAGCGTCTCGTTGGTCTCGCGCCGCAGGGCGATGACGTTGTACAGCTCGACCGCCGGTTTCGCCGCCATGCCCTGGCGCTCGAGCTCGGCGAGGATGGCGGCGCGGTCTTCCTTCTCGATCTTGTCGAGGGAGCGCAGCACCGCGCCGGCCGCCTCGTCCGGCACGTCGAACTGGCGCAGGATGCCCTTCAGCACCTTGCGGTTGTTGATGCGGATGCGGAACGCGCCGATCGCCATCTCGTGGAACACGCTGTGGATGACGGCCGGGATCTCGGCCTCGAAGAGCGGCGACAGGGTCTCGCGGCCGATGACGTCGATGTCGCACTGGTAGAACTCGCGGAAGCGGCCGCGCTTCACCTGCGGGTTCTCGCCGCGCCAGACGCGCTGGATCTGGTAGCGGCGGAAGGGGAACGCGAGCTCGCGCTCGCGCATCGCCACGTAGCGCGCGAGCGGCACCGTCAGGTCGAAGCGCAGCGCGCCCTTCGCCGCGGCCTCGTCCTCCTCCGCCGCGGCGAGCCGCGACAGCGCATAGATCTCCTTCTCGGCGCCGCCCTTGGAGGTCAGCACCTCGATGCGCTCGGCCGACGGCGTCTCGATCGGCAGGAAGCCGTAGCGCTCGAAGTTGCGGCGGATCAGCTCGACGAGCGCGTTGAACTGCAGCTGCTCCTGGGGCAGGAATTCCTGGTCGAAGCCCTTCAGCAGGGCCGGCTTCACTTTGCGCATGGGATCGCTACTTCGCGCTGGCGTGGATCGCTTCCACGCCGTACTTTTCCTGCACGTACCGCTCGACGATCGCCTGGAACTCCTCGGCGATGCGCTCTCCCTTCAGCGTCACGGTCTTCTTTCCGTCGACGTACACCGGCGCCACCGGCACCTCGTTGGTGCCCGGCAGGCTGATGCCGATGTTGGCGTGCTTCGATTCGCCCGGCCCGTTGACCACGCAGCCCATCACCGCGACGCGCATCTCTTCCACGCCGGGGTGGGCGGCGCGCCAGACGGGCATCTGGTCCCGCAGATAGGTCTCGATCTTCTGCGCGAGCTCCTGGAAATAGGTGCTCGTCGTGCGGCCGCAGCCCGGGCAGGCGCTGACCATCGGCGTGAAGGCGCGCAGGCCCATGGTCTGCAGGATCTCCTGCGCCACCTGCACCTCGCGCGCGCGGCTGCCGCCGGGCTCGGGCGTGAGCGAGACGCGGATGGTGTCGCCGATGCCCTCTTGCAGCAGCACCGCCATCGCCGCGGTCGAGGCGACGATCCCCTTCGAGCCCATGCCGGCCTCGGTGAGGCCGAGGTGCAGCGCGTAATCGCAGCGCCCGGCGAGGCTGCGGTAGACGGCCACCAGGTCCTGGACCTGGCTCATCTTGCAGGAGATGACGATGCGGTCGGCCCCCAGGCCCCATTCCTCGGCCTGGCGCGCCGACTCGAGCGCGGAGCGGATCACCGCCTCGCGCATCACGTCGAGCGAATCCCGGGGAGAAGCGAGCCGCGCGTTCTCGTCCATCATTCGCGCCAGCAGCTCCTGGTCGAGGCTGCCCCAGTTCACGCCGATGCGCACCGGCTTGCCATACTTCAGCGCGCACTCGATCATCGTCGCGAACTGGTCGTCGCGCTTCGCGCCTTTGCCGACGTTGCCGGGGTTGATGCGGTACTTGGCGAGCGCGCGCGCGCAGTCGGGATACTGGGCGAGCAGCTTGTGGCCGTTGAAGTGGAAGTCGCCGACCAGCGGCACGCGGCAGCCGGTGACGTCGAGCCGCTCGCGGATGCGCGGCACCGCGGCGGCCGCCTCGGGCGTGTTCACGGTGATGCGCACGAGCTCGGAGCCGGCCTGCGCCAGCTCCGCGACCTGGCGCACGGTCGCGGCCACGTCGGCGGTGTCGGTGTTGG
>DASSPL010000101.1:0-8723 GCA_035699685.1 Burkholderiales bacterium
GCGAACCTCGTCGTGATCCTCGCCGAGCCCGGTCCCGGCGGCCAGCCGAACCTCCAGGCCGCGCGTCGCATTGTCTTCGCCAAGGCCGCGCCCGGAGGTCCAAAGCCGCAAGCCGGCGCAGGAATTCGGGGACGGAGCCCGAACTAGTTCGAGCTCCGTCCCCGAATTGGGACGGGTGCCAGGTTTCCGGGGAGGTAAAGGGGATGCGCCGGCTCCCCGGCGCCGTTCATCCGCAGAGCGTGCAGCTTCACCTCCTTTAGCAACTGGAGAACTCGCGCCGAGCGTCCGCGGTGCGCGCCGTGGTTGCCCCAGGCGCAGACCACGATGGCCGACTCCCGCGCCGCCTGCAGGATCGCGCGGTCGTTGCCGCGGCCGACCGGATCGCGCGCCGCCTTCATGACGTCGGGATCCGTCGCCCGCCAGCCGAAGATGTTGGTGACGATCAGCGCGCCGTAGCCCCAGCGCTCGGCGTACACGCGTGCGCGCGTGCACGACGGGTCGAGCTTCACCTCGTCCGCCGTGCTCGGATTGAGCATCAGGAAGTTGGCCACCGGGCGCGCCGGGTCCCACTGCCGCCAGAGCAGGTAGCGCCAGCGCCGGCAGGCGGAGAACTTCGCTCCGGAAGCGCACGTCACGATCGCCATAAAATCGAATTATGACCAAGGTGTTCCTCGACTACGACCAGAAAGCCCTCGACGACGCGTACGACCAGGCGGTCTACGCGCCGAACCGGGACCAGATCCTCGCGCGGCTCGCGCACACGAGCGAGCTCACGCGCCGGCGCATCGGCGCGCCCGAGCGATTCCGCTACGGTGAGAAAGACATCGAGGGCCTCGACGTCTACCGCGCAAAGCAGGCCGGCGCGCCGGTCAACGTGTTCGTGCACGGCGGCGCCTGGCGCGGCGGGCTGGCCCGCGATTACGCCTTCCCGGCGGAGATGTTCATGCGCGCGGGCGCGACGTTCGTGGCGCTCGACTTCAACAACGTGCTCGAGACCCACGGCGACCTGATGGCGATGGCCGAGCAGGTGCGCCGCGGAATCGCCTGGGTGTTCCTCAACGCCGGCAGGCTGGGCGTGGACGCGAGCCGGTTCTATGTGTCCGGCACGTCGTCCGGCGCGCATCTCGGCGGCGTGGCGGCGGCCACCGACTGGACGACGTACGGCCTGCCGGCCGACGCGGTGAAGGGCTACACGCTCTGCAGCGGGATGTACGACCTGCGCGGCCCGCGGCTCTCCAAGCGCTCGAGCTACGTCAAGTTCACGGACGAGGTCGAGCAGGCGCTGTCGCCCCAGCGCCACCTGGAGCGCATCCGCGCGCCGATCGTGCTGATCTACGGCTCGCTTGAGACGCCGGAATTCCAGCGCCAGTCGCGCGATTTCGCCGATGCCCTGACGCGCGCCGGCAAGAGCGCCGAGATCATCCGCGCCGAGGGGTACAACCACTTCGAGATCACCGAGACGCTCGGCAACCCCTACGGCCCGATGGGCCGCGCCGTGCTCACGCAGATGAAGCTGGCGAGAGACGCCTAGGACGGCCGCGCGGCCGGTGCAGCGGCTGCGCGGCGACCGCATAGGCCGCCGGCGGCTCCTGCATGAGGCCGCTGTACGGGTTGCGCACCGAGAGCGCGCCGAACACGCTGCCGGGCGGCAGGTCCTCGGTCAGGAGGAGCAGGCAGTCCTGCGCCTGCGCGGCGGCAACGACGCAGCTGTCCCACCAGCCGAGAGCATGGCGCCGCTGGACCTCGCGCGAGCGGCGCAGCAGCGATTCGTTGCTCTTCTGCGGCGCCCAGGCGAAATAGCGCTGCACCTCGTCCCAGGCCAGGTCCTCGGCGATGGCGAGCTCGCGCGTCGCCATGACATAGAACTCGGAGAGCACCTGCACGCTGGTGCGCCCGGAGCGCTGCTGCCAAAGCCGGTCCAGCCACTCGGTGGCGCGCGACTGCTTCACGCGATCGCGTGGATCGCGCGCCTGCAGCAGAAGGCTAGCGTCGACGAAGCAGCGAACGGTCATGGCGTTCCTCCCGCGACGGATAGTTGCCCGCCTTGCCCTTCGGCGCGAACGGCCGGGCGGCGCGCCAGCCGCGATAGGCGCGCTCGTATTCGTCGTTGTGGCGCAGCTCGCGGGCGAGGAGCTCGCCCATGAAGCGCGACAGGCTGAGATTGCGCTCCGCGGCGCGGATGCGGGCTTTGCCGAACGTCTCCTCGTCCAGGGTGACGGTGACGTTCCTCATGCGGCGCGGCGGGGTGGCCATGAATTACGCGGAGCCCGTGTAATTTAGCACCGCGCTAAAGTAAGTGCATGAAACGATCGCTCGTAGCCATCGCGCTGCTGGCCGTCAGCGCCTTAGTCGCAGCGCAACCCGCATCTCACCCTTATCCCTCCAAGCCGATCCGCTTCATCCTCGGCTTCCCGCCCGGCGGGTCGGCCGACCCCACCACGCGCATCATTGGCGCGGCCCTCGCCGAGCAGCTCGGCCAGCCCGTGGTGGTCGAGAACCGCCCGGGCGCCGACAGCGCGCTCGCCGCCGAGCAGATCACGCGCATGCCGGCCGACGGCTACACCCTCTTCTTCGGCTCGAACAGCGCGATGACCGCCGCCGTGGCGCTGAAGAAGGCGCCGGCGTACGACCCGGTAAGGGACTTCACGCCCATCTCGCTGGTGGGCCGCGCGACGGTCTTCTTCTACGTCCACCCGGCGGTGCCGGCGCAGACCATGAAGGAGTTCATCGAGCACGCGCGCTCCAATCCCGGCAAGCTGAACTACGGCACCGGCAACCCGCTCTCCATCCTCTACAACGTGCAGCTCATGAGCGCCACCGGCATAGACATGGTGCACGTGCCCTACAAGGGCGAGGGCCCGCTCAATCCCGACATCCTCGCCGGCCGGGTTCAATCTTCTTTCCTCAGCACCGGCAGCGCCGTATCGGCGGCGAAAGACGGCCGCCTGCGCGCCCTGGCCGTGCTGCTGCCGAACCGCAGCCCGTTGCTGCCGAACGTACCGACCATCGACGAGGCCGGCGTGCCGCAGGTTACGGTGCGGCAATGGGCCGGCGTCTTCGGGCCGCCGAAGATGCCGCGCGAGGTGGTCGAGCGCCTGAACCGGGAAGTGAATACCGCGCTGCAGCGGCCCGACGTACGGGAGAAGCTGCAGAGCTACGGCTACGCCGCCGAGGGCTCGACGCCCGAGCGGCTGCTCGAGATCAATCGCGAAGATCTCGCGCTGTGGCGGCGCCTGGTGGCCGAGGCGAAGATTCCTCTCGAGTAACCCTAGGCCCGCGCGACGCGGATCACGCCCTTCAGCTCGCGCACGATGGCGAAGGCGCGCTTGAGCTGCGCGAGGTTCGCCACGTCGAACGTGAAGCGCATGAAGGCGAGGTCGTCGCGGCTCTGCGTGCGCACCGCCGTGACGTTGATCTTCTCGCGCGCGAGCGCGTCGCCGATGTCGCGCAGCAGGCCGCGCCGGTCGGTGGCGGTCACCGCCATCTCCACGGCGTAGCTGCCTTCCGCGGCGCCCCACTCGGCCTCGATCAGCCGCTCCGGCTGCCGCTCGGCGAGGCGCTTCAGGCTGGCGCAATCCTCGCGGTGCACCGAGACGCCCTTGCCGCGCGTGACGAAGCCGCGGATCGGGTCGGGGGGTACCGGCTTGCAGCAGCGCGCGAGCTGGGTCATCAGCTTGTCCACGCCGCCGACGACCAGCACGCCGTTCTTCTTCCCGGGCGCCTTGCGTGACTTGAGCGCCGGCTCCGCCGGGCGCGGCGCTTCCACGCCGCGCAAGGCGGTCTGCAGCTGGCGCAGGTTGACCTCCTCGCGCGCCACGGCGACGAACAGGTCCTCCGGCTTCTTGAAGCCGAGCCGGTCAGCCAGGCCTTCCAGGCTGGCGTGCGCGGCGCCTTCGCGCTTCAGCTCCTTCTCGACCTGCGCGCGTCCCGCGGCGACGGTGTCGGCGTGCGCCTTGGCGTTGAACCATTGCCGGATCTTCTGGCGTGCGCGCGCGCTCTTGACGAAGCCGCGCTCGGCATTGAGCCAGTCGCGCGACGGCCCGCCGGTCTTGGCGCTGATGATCTCGACCCGCTGGCCGCTGGCGAGCGGGGTGTCGAGCGTGACGATGTGGCCGTCGACGCGCGCGCCGCGGCAGCGGTGGCCGAGGTCGCTGTGCAGGGCGTAGGCGAAGTCGACCGCGGTGGAGCCCGCCGGCAGGTCGACGACCTTGCCCTGCGGCGTGAGCACGTAGACCGTGTCGTCGAGTCCCGCCTGCTTGGTGGTGCGGGTCCAGTCGGCGACCTCGTCGCGCCAGGCGAGCAGCTCGCGCAGCCAGGCGATCTTCTGCTCGAAGGCTCCCGACGCCTTCACCTTCTCCTTGTAGCGCCAGTGGGCGGCGACGCCGTATTCCGCGTGGCGGTGCATCTCCTCGGTGCGGATCTGCACCTCGACCGTCTTGCCCTGCGGGCCGGCGACCGCGGTGTGCAGCGACTGGTAGAGGTTGCCCTTGGGGCGCGAGATGTAGTCGTCGAATTCGCGCGGAATCGGCTGCCAGAGGTTGTGCGCCACGCCGAGCGCGGTGTAGCAGTCCTTGACCGACGGCACGATCACCCGCAGCGCGCGCACGTCGTGGAGCTGGCTGAAGTCGAGCGACTTGGCGCGCATCTTGTTCCAGATGGAATAGATGTGCTTGGGCCGGCCGTGGATCTCGGCCTTCACGCCCGCCGCCTCGAGCTCGCGCCGCAGCGTGGCGATGGCGCGGCGGATGTACTCCTCCCGCTCGAGGCGCTTCTCGTCGAGCATGCCGGCGATGCGCTTGTAGAGGTCGGGCTCGAGGAAGCGGAACGACAGGTCCTCGAGCTCCCACTTGAGCTGGAACACGCCGAGCCGGTTGGCGAGCGGCGAGTAGATGTCGAGGCTCTCGCGCGCGTACTGCGCCCGCTCGTCGGTCGGATTCTTCGCGAACCAGCGCAGGGTCTGCGTGCGGCTCGCCAGCCGTATGAGCACCACGCGCACGTCCTCCACCATGCCGAGGACCATCTTGCGCAGGATCTCGTTCTGCTCGACCGGATTGCCGCGCGTGGCGAGACGCAGCTGGTAGAGCTTCTCCACACCGGAGGCCAGGCTGGCGACCTCGTCGCCGAAAGCGGCCCTGATCCTGTCCAGCTCGGCATGCTTCGGCGCCGCGAACAGCAGTCCCGCGATGCGTCCCGGCGCGTCGAGCCCTACCGCCGCGAGGTTGGCGGCAAGCCCGAGCGCATGGCCCCACGTCGGCTCGCCGGTCGAGAGAACCTGCGCCGCGTAAACCGGCTCGGCGAACGCCATCGCCTGCGCCATCCGCGCGCGATCGGCCGGCTGCAAATCCGCAGCGAGCGAATCGAGGACGGCATCAGCGGTTTGCGGCCGAAGCTGGACGACGGAAACCATGCGCTATTTTACGGTCCATGGGCTGGCTGACCGACTGGCGGCGCAGGCGCGTGCTGGAGAAGCACCGTATCGACGATGCCCTGTGGGCCAGGGCGACCGCGGGTCTCGATTTCCTGCCGAAAGGCAGCAAGCTGCGCGAGCTGGTGCTGCTGTTCCTCGCGGAAAAGGAGTTCACCGGCACCCACGGCCTCCAGGTCACCGACACGATGCGCGTCTCCATCGCCGCGCAGGCCTGCCTGCCCATCCTGGAGCTCGGCCTCGACTGGTACGCCGGATGGCGCGGCATCGTGGTGTACCCGGGCGACTTCCGCGTGCGCCGCACCGAGGTGGACGAGGACGGCGTGGTGCACGAATGGGACGACGAGCTCGCCGGCGAGGCGATGCCGGGGGGTCCGGTGGTGCTGTCGTGGGACGCGATGACCAGCGACCCGGCGATCAACGTCGTGATCCACGAGTTCGCGCACAAGCTCGACATGCTGAACGGCGCCGCCGACGGCGTGCCGCCGCTGCACGCCGGCATGGACCGCCGGCGCTGGATCGAGGCCTTCGAGGCGGCCTACGCGGGCTTCTGCGACGCGCTCGAGCGCGGCAAGGAGACGTGGCTCGACCCCTATGCGGCCGAGCACCTGTCCGAGTTCTTCGCCGTCATCAGCGAGAGCTTCTTCCGCGAGCCCGACGAGACCCGGCGCCGGTACCCCGACGTCTACGACCAGCTAAGGCTTTTCTACCGGCAAGGCTGAACGTCGTCGCCCCCGCGAAGGCGTGAGCGGCCGGTTCTTCCTAGAGCACCACCGCCGAGCCTTCGGCGGGCGCCTCGCACACCACCTTCGAGCGGCGCTGGGCGAGCGCGGCGCGCGCCTCGTCGAGCTTGAGGTCGATGTCCTCGTCGGTCTGCTCGGGGTCGTGATGGAAGAGATGCAGCCGCTTCACCCCGGCGGCGTGCGCGAACTCGACCACCTGGCTCACGCTGGAATGGCCCCAGTCGATCTTCGCCGGGTACTCGCTGTCGCGGTAGGTGGCATCGGTGATCAGCAGGTCGGCGCCGCGCACGAAGGCGACCAGCTGGTCGACATAGCGCGGGTTGCGCCGCGGGTGATCGGCCGGATAGAGCTCGTTGTCGGTGATGTAGCACACCACGCGGCCGCGCGTGGTGATGCGGTAGCCGAGGCAGTATCCCGGGTGGGAGAGCAGCATCGTCTCGACGCGCAGCGGGCCGAACTCGAGCGTCTGCTCGCGCAGGTCGCGGTACACGATGCGCGCGCCGAACTCGCGCACCGTCACCGGGAAGTACACGCTCTCCATCTGCGCGCTGATCGCCCGGTCGATGGTCAGGTCGCCCTGGTAGGGGCCGAAGATCTCGATCTGGTTGCCGCGCGCGTAGAGCGGCGCGAAGAAGGGGATGGTGTTGATGTGGTCCCAGTGGGTGTGCGAGACGAAGATGCGCGCCGAGATGCGGCCGTCGCCGGCGCCGGCCATCACCCAGTCCGACAGGTGCTTCATGCCGGTGCCGCAGTCGAAGATGGTGAGCGGCTCGCCGCCGACCTCGACGCTGACGCACGGCGTGTTGCCGCCGTAGCGCACGTAGGCGGCGCCGGGCGTCGGCAGCGTGCCGTGCACGCCCCAGTAGCGCACGCGCACCTCGTTGGTCACCAGGCCGAGGATGGTGTCGAGGATCGACTCGGGCGTGAACGGCTTGACGATGTAGCCGTCGGCGCCGAGCTCCTTGGCGCGGCGCCGGTCGAAGTCGTACGACTTGGCCGACAGCACGACGATCTTCATGTGCGCGAGCTCCGGGCGCCGCCGCAGCTCGCGCGTGAGCTCGAAGCCGTCCATGTCCGGCATCATGATGTCGGTGATGACGCAATCGGGCCGCGACACCGGGATCTGCTTCAGGGCGGCGAGGCTGGAAGGCGCCGACTCCACGCGATGGCCGGCCTCCTCCAGCACGCGCGTGAGGAGCGTGAGGACCTCCGGGTCGTCATCGACGAGGTAGAAGTTCATAATCGCGGGCCAAATGTTAGCCGAGCTTCCTTTCCTCCCAGCGCAGGCCGACCGGGCCGAGCGCGAGCGTTACCTCAGGGCGCACGCGCCTGTTATGTACGACCGCCTGACCGACGGGAAGAAAACCTTTGTTCGGGTCGACGAGCTGTGCCGGCGCGCCGCCGAGCGGTTCCCCGGCCTGCTGCCCGGTGCGCAGCAATTGGCGGAAGAGGCGCCGCGCCTGCAAAAGGACAAGCAGGGCCTGGAGATCGACCAGGGACTGTTCCTGTCGAGCGTGCTCGCCGACCCGGCGGCGGGCGCGCACCTGTGCCACGCGATGCTCCTGCCGCTGCCCGGCTCTCGCGAGCGCCTCGCCGAGTTCCAGGGCAAGGACAGGATCGACCTTGGCGGTGCCAGCGTGCATCGCGAAGGCAGGGCGGCGGTGGTGACGATGCAGAACCCGCGCTTCCTGAACGCCGAGGACGAGTCGACGCTCGAGCCGCTCGAGACGGCGATCGATGTGGCGCTCGCCGACCCGAAGAGCGAGATCTGCGTGCTGCGCGGCGGCAGCGTGACGCACACGCGCTACGCCGGGAGGCGGCTCTTCGGCGCCGGCATCAACCTCACGCACCTCTACCAGGGAAAGATCCGTTACCTCTGGTACATCATTCGCGACCTGGGCCTGGTCAACAAGCTCTACCGCGGCCTCGCGCGGCCGGACGTTGCGCCGGAGGTCGATTGCATCGAGAAGCTCTGGGTCGGCGCGGTCGAGGGGTTCGCCATCGGCGGGCATTGCCAGATCCTGCTGACGCTGGACTACGTGCTCGCCACCGGCGACGCCTACATGACGCTGCCGGCGCGCAAGGAGGGGATCATCCCGGGCGCGGCCAACCTGCGGCTCGGCCGCTTCGTCGGCGCGCGCACCGCGCGCCAGGCCGTGCTGGCCGAGAGGCGCATCGACTGCGCCAGCCCCGATGGCCGCATGATCTGCGACGAGGTGGTCGACGACATGGACCGTGCGATTTCCAGCACGGTCGAGAGGCTCACGGGCTCGGGCGTGGTGAGCGCCGCCGGCAACCGCCGCGCCTTCCGCATCGCGGAGGAGCCGTTGGACAGCTTCCGCCGCTACATGTCAGTCTATGCGCGCGAGCAGGCCTTCTGCCATTTCAGCCCGGCCCTGATCGCCAACCTGGAGAGGAACTGGAATGCTGCGTCACGACGCGCCTGAGAAGATCCTGGTCCTGCACGGCCCGAACCTGAACCTGTTCGGCCGCCGCGAGCCGCACATCTACGGCACGATGACGCTCGAGCAGATCAACGAGCGCCTGCGCATGCT
>DASSPL010000102.1:0-2125 GCA_035699685.1 Burkholderiales bacterium
CCCGGGACGTGGGTGCATTACGCAGCGAGCAAGGGCGCGCTCGACACGCTCACCATCGGCCTCGCCAAGGAAGTCGCCGGCGAAGGGATCCGCGTGAACGGCGTGCGGCCCGGGCTGGTCGACACCGAGATCCACGCCATCCGCCCGCCCGGCCAGCTGGAGAAGATGGTGAAGATGGTGCCGATGGGCCGCATGGGCACGCCCGAGGAGGCGGCGCGCACCATCCTGTGGCTCGCCTCGCCCGAAGCCTCGTATGTCACCGCCGCAATCGTCGACGCCTCAGGAGGATTTTGATCGTGAAGACCCTCGCCCTGCTGGGCCTGCTTTTCTGCTCCACAGCGCTGGCGCAGCCCTATCCCTCCAAGCCGATCCGCTGGATCCTCGGCTATCCGCCCGGCGGCGGCACCGAGTTCATCGCGCGGAACGTCGCCAACACGATGTCGGCCCAGCTCGGCCAGCCGATCGTGATCGAGAACCGCCCGGGAGCGGCCGCCATCGTCGGCGCCGAGGCCGCGGCGCGCTCCGCGCCCGACGGCTACACCATCTTCATGGCCGACAACGGCACCTTCGTCTACCACCTCGGCGTCTACAAGAAGCTGCCCTACGACCCGAACCGGGACTTCATCCCGATCGGGATGATCGTGCGCGGCTACATGATGCTGCTCACCGGGCCGAACGGCCCGAAATCGCTGAAGGAGCTCGTCGACTCGGCGCGCGCCCAGCCGGGGAAGCTGAACAACGCCTCCAACGGCAGCGGCACCGCCCACCATCTCGCCATGGAGCTTCTCAAGCGGCGCGCGAAGCTCGAGATCGTCAACGTGCCGTTCAAGGGAACGGCGGCGGTGCTGCAGGAAGTGATGAGCGAGCGCGTCACCACCGGCTTCACCGACCTCTCCCCGGCGCGCGGCATGATCCAGGCCGGGAAGCTCCGGCCGCTCGCCGTCGCATCGAAGAAGCGCCTTGCCGGCCTGCCCGATGTGCCGACATTCGAGGAGTCCGGCTACCCCGATTTCGAGGTCTACTTCTGGCAGGGCATCGCCGTGCCCGCCGGCACGCCGCCCGACATCGTGAAGCGCCTGAGCAGCGAGCTCGTCAAGACGCTGAACAATCCCGAAGTGCATAAGCGCTTCACCGACGCCGGCATGGAGGTCCTGCCGACGAGCTCCGAGCAGATGAGCGAGCTGATCCGCAAGGAACAGGCGTTCTGGGTGCCGCTCATCAAGGAGGCCGGCATCACGGTCGACTGATCGATGAAGGTCGCCGTGATGGGCGCCGGGGGCATCGGCTCGTACCTCGGCGCGCTGCTGGCGAGGAGCGGCGTCGACGTCACGCTGGTGTGCCGCGGACGCCACCTGGCGGCTTTGCAGCAGCAGGGGCTGTCGTTCGCCAGCCCCAAGGAGTCGTTCTCGGTTCCGGTGCGAGCGACCGACCGGCCGCAAGGCGAGCAGGACGTCGTCATCCAGGCCGTGAAGCTCTACGACCTCGCCGCCTCCACGCGGCAGATGCTGCCCATGGTCGGCCCGCGCACGATGGTCGTTCCGATCCAGAACGGCGTCACGGCGGCCGACGAAGTCGCGGCGATCGTGCCGCCGGGCAGCGTGGCCGGCGGGACGGTGTTCATCAATGCCCACGTCACCGCGCCCGGAGAGGTGACGAGCAAGAGCGAGATGAGCACGTTCTCCTTCGGGGAGCTCGACGGCGGCAGAACCCAGCGGGTGGCGCAGTTCGCCGAGGTGTGCAGGCAGGCGGGCATCGACGCGCGCGTCCCGGACGACATCCGCGCCGAGCAGTGGCGCAAGTTCATCCCGGTCGCCGCGCTCTCCGCCGTGTCCAGCCTTTGCCGGCAGCCGATCGGGCCGATCATCACCCAGCCGGATCTGAAGGCGGTTTACCGGCAGGCCATGCAGGAGGTGGCCGATCTCGCGCAGGCGAAAGGCATTCGCCTCGAGGCCGATATCGTCGAGCGCATGCTGGCCCTCGCCACCCGCTACAAGCCCGACGCCAAGGTCTCGATGCTGGAGGACCTGGAAGCGGGCAAGCGGCTCGAGCTCGAGTGGCTCTCGGGCTATGTCAGCCGCGAGGCGGCGCGGCTTGGCGTGCCGGCGTCCTTCCATGCCCTCGCGTA
>DASSPL010000103.1:0-15082 GCA_035699685.1 Burkholderiales bacterium
CCGCACCTACAACTTCCCGCAGGGCCGCGTCACCGACCACCGCATCAACCTCACGCTCTACAAGATCGACCGCATCATGGACGGCGAGCTCGACGAGATCGTCGACGCCCTCGCCGCCGAGCACCAGACCGAGCAGCTCACGGCGCTCGCCGAAGAAGCCGCTTGACCCTCCAGGAGGCGCTTCGCTCGAGCGGCATCGATCCGCGCGAAGCGCGCCTGCTCCTCGCGCACGCCACCGGCTTCAGCGAGGCCGCGGTCCTCGCCTTCCCCGAAAGAAATTTCGACGGCGAGCCCGAGGCGCGCTTCCTGGACTTCATCGCCCGCCGGCGCGCCGGCGAGCCGGTCGCCTACATCCTGGGCCACAAGGAGTTCTACGGCCTGCGGCTCGCGGTGAACCCGGCGGTGCTGATCCCGCGCCCCGAAACCGAGCTGCTGGTGGACCTTGCGCTCAAGCGACCGTTTTCCAGCGCGCTGGATCTCGGCACGGGCTCGGGCGCGATCGCCCTGGCGCTGAAGCAGCACCGGCCGCAGGCGCGCGTCGTCGCAGTGGACTCGAGCGCGGCGGCGCTGGCGGTGGCGAAGAGGAATGGCACGGCGCTCAACCTGGACATCGAGTGGCGCCACGGCCGCTGGTTCGACGACTTGCCACGATTCGATGTCGTCGTCAGCAACCCGCCTTACGTCGCCGCCGGCGACCCGCACCTCGCCGATCTGCGCTTCGAGCCCACGGCGGCGCTGGTCGCCGGGCCGGATGGCCTGGACGCCATCCGGGAGATAACGGCATCGGCCCGGGCCCACCTCGTCGCCGGCGGGTGGCTCCTCGTGGAGCACGGGCTTGGCCAGGACGCCGCCGTGCGGCGCCTGATGCAGACGAACGGGCTTGAAGACGTGCAGACCTGGCCCGATCTGGCCGGAATACCCCGGGTCACTGGGGGAAAAGCGTAAAATGGCCGCCATGGACATCAAACAGCGCATCAAGGAGCAGGTGACGGGCGCGCCCGTCGTGCTCTACATGAAGGGCACGCCGCAGGCCCCGCAGTGCGGCTTCTCGGCGCTCGCCGTGCAGGTGCTCAACGCCTGCGGCGTGCGCGAGTTCCAGAGCTTCAACGTGCTCGCCGACGCGGAGGTCCGCCAGGGCATCAAGGAATACGCCAACTGGCCGACCATCCCCCAGCTCTACATCAACGGCGAGTTCGTCGGCGGCTCCGACATCATGCGGGAGATGTACCAGTCGGGCGAGCTGCAGAAGATGCTAGAGAGCTCGAGCCAGAAGGCGTAGCGTCGAGGTCACCTGCCCGAGATAGCCTGCGCCGAACAGGTTCAGGTGGTTGAGCAGGTGGTAGAGGTTGTAGAGGTGCTTGCGGGTGTCGTAGCCCGCAGGCATCGCTCCGTAGCCCGAGTAGAACTCCGCCGGAAACCCGCCGAAAAGCTCCGTCATCGCGAGATCGACCTCGCGGTCCCCGTAGTACACCGCCGGATCGAAGAGCACCGGCGCGCCACCGCGCAGGAACGCGGCATTACCGCCCCACAGGTCGCCGTGCACCAGCGCCGGCTGCGGCTCGTGCCCCTCGAGCAGCTCGCAGGCGCGGCCCAGCTCGATGTCGAATCCTTTTGACCGGGCAAGGGCGAGCTGCGGCGCCATGCGCCGCTCGCGCCAGAACCGCGCCCAGTTCTCGCACGGCGTGTTGAGCTGCGGCGTCGAGCCGATGGAGTTGTCCCGCTCCCAGCCGAACGAAGCTCCGGTGGAGCGGTGCACCGCGGCGAGCATGCGGCCCAACGCGGCGAAGTCGCCGCGCGGCTGCAGCTCGAGGAACTCCATGAGCAGGTAGGCCTCCTTGCCCGAAACGCCGTGCGCCAGCGGTTCGGGCGCCGTGCAGCCCGCCACACGAAGCGCACGCAACCCGTCGGCCTCGGCGGCAAAGCCGTCCGCGTGGTCGGCCGTATTGGTTTTCAGGAACACCGGCCTGCCGTCCTTGAGCGCCCGGTAGCAGCGGTGGATGCAGCCGCCCGTCACCGGCTCGAGCTGCGACAGACCCGCGATCAAGCGGACGTGAGGCGGGTGTTGGCGAGGTTCAGCCGCTCGACCAGGATGCCGATGAAGGCGCGGTCGAACCTGCTGCGGCAGGCGATGCTCGACTGCTCGAGCGCCGACACGTGGATGCGCAGGATGCGCGAATCGGCGCTCGCGGCGACCGTGGCGCCGCGCGCCGGGCTGCTGAGCGAGAGATAGGCCATCTCGCCGAAGCACTCGCCCGGGCCGAGGATCGACAGCAGCTTCTTGTTCTTCGTCACCCGCATCTCGCCTTCGAGCACGACGCAGAAGAAATCGCCCTTTTCGCCTTCGCGCATCAGGGCGGCTCCGGCCGCGGCCTTTTCCCACTGGCCGAGCTCGACCACTTCCCACAGCTCGGCGTCGGTGAACGCGGCGAAGAAGCGCAGCGCGCGCAGCGCCGCGAACTTGTCGGCGTCGCCGAAGACTTCCTCCTTCCGCCCGAGGCCGTCGCGCAGCGCGTCGAGCAGGTCGGCGGCGAACTCGTCGGCGCTGTGATAGCGCTTCGCCGCCTCCTTCTGCATGGCGCGGCGCACGATGCGGTCGAGCGCGCCCGGCACGTCCTGGCGCAGCGCCGACGGCGCCGGCGGCTCGAACTGCGTGATCTGGTAGATCATGCTGAACTTGTTGGTGGCCTTGAACGGCAGCTGGCCGGTCAGCAGCTGGTACATGACCACGCCGAGCGAGTAGAGGTCGGTGCGATGGTCGACGATCTCCTCGCGGATCTGCTCGGGCGACATGTAGGCGGGCGAGCCCACGCCGGTGATCTGCGTGGTCTCGGCGCCGACGTTGAGCGCCAGGCCGAAGTCGCTGATGCGCACGTCCACCGGCGTGGTGGCGAAGAGGATATTGCCCGGCTTGATGTCGCGATGGGCGACGCCCTGCATGTGCGCGTAGGCCAGCGCGCGCGTGCATTTGAAGACGATGTCGATCACCTGCTCGAGCGCCAGCAGGTTGTCCGGGGCGCAGAAGCGGTCCATCGTGCCGCCCGGCACGTACTCCATGACGATGTAGCCCGAGTCCTCGCCGATGCCGGCGTCGTAGATCTGCGCGATATGCGGGTGCTCGAGCTTGCCGGCGAGCGACGCCTCGGTGAAGAAAAGCTTGCGGAACAGGCGCCCGCGCACCGGGTCGCGCAGCGCCTCGGGGAAGATGCGCTTCACCGCCACCTCGCGCGAGCGGAAGGGGTCCTGGCAGAGGAACACCTCCGAGGTCGCGCCCTCGCCGAGCTTGCGGATGATCGGGTAGTTGGCGACGTGGTCCATCAGACGCCCGACAGCCGCAGATTGGCCGCCGACAGCCGCTCGACGAGGATCGCCATGAACGCGCGGTCGAACCGGTGGCGGCAGCCATCGGAAACCCCGGCGAGCGCCGTCGTCGGCACCGAGATGATGGCGGCCTCGCCGGTCACGGTGACGTCGGCGCCGCGCCGGTGGTTCTTGCGCGAGAGGTACGCCATCTCGCCGAAGCATTCGCCCGGCTTGAGCACGTTCAGCAGCTTGCCGCGGCGCGTGACCTTCGCCTCGCCCTCGGCGAGGATGCAGAAGTCGCCGCCTTCCTCGCCCTCCTTCATCACCGTCTGGCCGGCATCGGCGTGCCGCCAAGTCGACATGCGCGCCACCTCCCACAGCTCGGCGTCGGAAAACTCCTGGAAGAACGACAGCGCGCGCAGCGTCTGGAAGCGGTCCGAATCGGCGAACGCCTGCGCGCGCCGCGCCTCGGTGCGCTCGACGCGCGACACCGCGGCGAGGTCGTCGGCGAACGCCTGCCAGTCCTTGTAGCGGTCGGAGCGCTCGCGCGCCATCGCCTGCAGGATGATGCCGTCGATCTCGCCGGGCACTTCGGAGCGCAGCGCGGAGGGCAGCGGCGGCGTGCCATTGGTGATCTGATAGAGCAGGCTGAAGTTGTTCTCGCCCTGGAAAGGCTGCCGGCCGGTCAGCAGGTGATACATCACCACCCCGAGCGAGTAGACGTCGGTACGGTGGTCCACCGGCTGCTCCTTGACCTGCTCGGGCGACATGTAGGCGGGCGAGCCGATGGTGGCGATCTGGGTCGTGTCGCCGCTCTTGATCAGCGCCGCGCCGAAGTCGGTGATCTTCACGTTGTTCTCGCCGGTATGCAGGATGTTGGCCGGCTTGATGTCGCGGTGGATGATGCCGAGGCGCTGGGCGAACTCGAGCGCGCGGCAGCATTTGAAGGCGATCTCGATCACGCGCTCGACCGGCAGCAGCGATTCCGGCCGGCAGTATTTCTCCAGCGTGCCGCCGTCGACGTACTCCATCACGATGTAGTGCAGGTCGTCTTCGGCCACCGCGTCGTAGATCTGCGCGATGTGCGGGTGCTGCAGCTTGCCCGCGAGCGACGCCTCGGTGAGGAACAGCCTCTTGTACAGCTGGCCGCGCTCCGGGTCGCCCAGGGTCTCGGGAAACGCCACCTTGACCGCCACGTCGCGCTTGTTGAAGGGATCGTGGCACAGCCATACCTCGGCGGTGGCACCCTCGCCCAGCTTGCGCACGACGGGGTACTTGCCGATCTTCTCGAATGCGCCGCGCTGGCCCATCAGAGGCGCTTGCGCGCCCGTGCGGCCGCCTTGCGCACCTGCGCGGGAGCCGTGCCTCCAGGATGGTTGCGCGCGGCGACCGAGCCTTCCGGCGTGAGCACGCGCTTTACATCAGCGGCGATCTTCGCCGAGAACCGGCGCAGCGTCGCGAGCGGCAGCTTGGCGAGGTCGGTGCCGCGGCGCTCCGCCTCGCGCACCGCCTGCGCCACGGCTTCGTGCGCGTCGCGGAAGGGCAGGCCCTTGCGCACCAGGTAGTCGGCGAGGTCGGTCGCGGTGGCGTGGCCCTCGCCCAGGGCCAGGCGCATGGCGCGCGGCACCGGCGCCATGCCGGCGATCATCGGCGCGAAGACCGCGAGCGAGTCCTTCAGCGTATCCACCGCGTCGAACAGCGGCTCCTTGTCTTCCTGGTTGTCCTTGTTGTAGGCGAGCGGCTGCGCCTTCATCAGGGTGAGCAGCGTCATGAGCGAGCCGATGACCCGGCCGCTCTTGCCGCGCACCAGTTCCGGCACGTCCGGGTTCTTTTTCTGCGGCATGATCGACGAGCCGGTGGTGAAGCGATCGGGCAGGCGCACGAAGCCGAAGCGCGGGCTGGACCACAGCACGATTTCTTCGGCCAATCTGGACAAATGAACCATCGCGAGCGCGGCGCACGCGCAGAACTCGATGGCGAAATCCCGATCCGACACGGCGTCGAGCGAGTTTTCCGACACCCCGGCAAACCCGAGCTCGCGCGCGACCATCTCGCGCCGGATCGGGAAGCTGGTGCCGGCGAGCGCGGCCGAGCCGAGCGGCAGCCGGTTGACCCGCCTGCGCACCTCTGCCAGGCGCTCGCGATCACGCTCGAGCATCGCGACGTAGGCGAGCAGGTGATGGCCGAAAGTGACCGGCTGCGCCACCTGCAGGTGCGTGAACCCCGGCATGACCAGCGCCGCGTGCTGCTGCGCCTGGTCGATAAGGGCGCGCAGCAGGCCCGCGAACAGCTTATCTAGTTCGTCGATTTCCTCGCGCAGCCAGAGCCTGAGGTCGGTGGCGACCTGGTCGTTGCGCGAACGCGCCGTGTGCAGCCGCTTGCCGGCCTCGCCGACCAGCGCCGTCAGGCGCTTCTCTATGTTGAGGTGGACGTCCTCGGCGTCGACCGACCACTCGAAGCGCCCCTCGTCGATCTCGCGGCGGATGCGTGCGAGCCCGCGCTCGATGGCCGTAAGATCGCGCTTCGCGATGATTCCCGCCGCGGCGAGCATGCGCGCATGCGCGAGGGAGCCGGCGATATCCTGCCGGGCCAGCCGCCGGTCGAAGCCGACCGAGGCACTGAAGCGCTTGACGCGCTCGTCCACGGGCTCCTTGAAGCGGCCTGACCAAGGTTGCGGCTTAGTCGCCATGCTCGCACAATGAAGTGTGAATGCAGTTTAAGAACAGCTCGTAACCATGCCGAGTATAAGGCAAAACGCCTATCCGGACCTTTTGCCGGACTTCCGCAACGTGGCGGTGATGGCGCGCGTGCTGCTCGTGGTGAACGCGCTTGCGCTCGCCGGCACGGTGTACGCCACCTCGGCGATCCAGCCGGCGTTCGAGCGCTTCGTCTACACGGCGGCCTTCCTCGAGCCGCTGCTCTTCATCGAACTCGTCGCCCTGTTCGCCCTTTCGCCGCTCATCAACAGGCTGCCGTACTGGTGGGGCAGCGCCGGGGTCGTGCTCCTGGTCCTGCTGCTTGCGGCCCTCTACCACTCGCTGGTGCGCAGGCTCGGCATCGACGTGATGAGCCTCGGCCGCACGCTGGTGCTGACGGCGATCGTGATCGCATTCATCCTCGGCTACTTCCGCCTGCACACCAAGGCGTTTTCCCCGGCGCTGGCCGAGGCGCGCCTGCAGGCCCTGCAGGCCCGCATCCGCCCGCATTTCCTCTTCAACAGCCTGAACGCCGTGCTTTCGCTCATCCGGCGCGATCCGAAGCGCGCGGAGCAGGCGCTCGAGGACCTGGCCGACCTGTTCCGCACGCTGATGGCCGATGCCCGCCAGTTCGTGCGCCTCGCGGACGAGATCGAGCTGCTCGAGCGCTACGCCGATATCGAGCAGCTGCGCCTCGGCGAGCGGCTGCGCATCACCTGGGAGCTCGACGCCGCCCCCTCCGACGCCCTGCTGCCGCCCATGGTGCTGCAGCCGCTGCTCGAGAACGCCGTGTACCACGGGGTCGAGCCGGGCACCGAGACCGGCCACGTGCTGGTGCGCATCGAGCGCCGCGGCGAACGCGTGCACGCTACCATCGACAATCCGCATCTCGAAGCCGGCAACCAGCGCGCCGGCAACCGCATGGCGCTCGACAACATCCGCGAAAGGCTGGCGCTGTTCTTCGACGCCGAGGCGCGCATCGTGACGAACATCGCCGACGGTCGCTACCGCGTGGACATCGAGATACCCTATAGGCGAACTTAGAGGCAGGCGAACTTAGAGGCTCAATGATCCGGGTCTTCATCGTGGACGACGAGGCGCCGGCGCGCGAGCGCCTGCGTGAGCTGCTGGGCGACATCGCCGCCGAGGTGCCGAACACGGTGGCCGGGGAGGCGCAGAACGGCCTCGAGGCGCTCGAGCGCCTGCCGGGCTCCTCCGCGCAGGTGCTGCTGCTCGACATCCGCATGCCGGGCATGGACGGCCTCGAGCTCGCCCGCCATCTCGGCGGCCTCGAGGAGGCCCCGGCCGTGGTGTTCGTCACCGCGCACGACAAGCACGCGCTGGAGGCGTTCGAGCTGAACGCGCTCGACTACCTGTTGAAGCCGGTGCGCGCCACGCGGCTCGCCGCGGCCCTGAAGAAGGCCGCCGCCGCCGGCGCGCCGAAGGCCGACCAGCTGGCGCGCGCCGCGGGCGGGCCGCGTGAATACCTTTCTGTGGCCGAGCGCCACCGCATCGTGCTGGTGCCGGTGAAGGACATCGTGTTCCTGCGCGCGGAGCAGAAGTACGTCACCGTGCGTACGCGGGAGCGCGAGCACCTCATCGAGGAGTCGCTCATCGCCCTGGAGAAGGAATTCAACGGCCCCTTCGTGCGCATCCACCGCAACTGCCTGGTCGCCCGTGCCGCGATCCGCGGCTTCGAGCGCACCGGCGGCGGCGAGGAGGAAGCGCACTGGCAGGTGGTGATCGACGGCCTGCCGGAGCGGCTGCCGGTGAGCCGCCGCCAATGGCCTACGGTGCGGGACCTGATAGCCGACCGCTCATGAGGCTGGTGATCGCCACGCGCAAGAGCCGCCTCGCGCTGTGGCAGGCCGAGCACATCAAGCAGCGCCTGGAGTCCCGGCACGCCGGGCTCACGGTCGAGTTGCTGCCGATGAGCACGCGCGGCGACGAGGTGCTCGACCGCAGCCTGGAGAAGGTCGGCGGCAAGGGCCTGTTCGTGAAGGAGCTCGAGAACGCGATCGCCGACGGCCGCGCCGACCTCGCGGTGCATTCGATGAAGGACCTGCCGGCCGAGCTGCCGCCGGGCTTCACGCTGGCGGCGATCACCAGCCGCGAAGACCCGCGCGACGCCTTCGTCTCCACTCGTTTTGGTTCTTTAGCGCAAATGCCCCCGGGCAGCGTGCTGGGCACCTCCAGCCTTAGACGCGCGGCGCAGATCAGCGAGCGCTACCCGAAGCTGCAGATCAAGCTGCTGCGCGGCAATGTCGACACCCGGCTGGCGAAGCTCGATCGCGGCGAGTACGACGCCATCGTCCTCGCCGTGGCGGGCCTCGTGCGCCTGGGCGCTGCGGAGCGAATTCGCGCACGGCTGTCGCCCGAGGAAAGCCTGCCCGCGCCCGGCCAAGGCGCACTGGGCATCGAGTGCCTGGCGGAGCGCCATGACGTGATGCAGATCCTCGCGCCGCTCGCCGACCCGGACACCGCGCAATGCGTGCGCGCCGAGCGGGCGGTGAGCCGCGCGCTGGGCGGGAGCTGCACGCTGCCGCTCGGCGCCTTTGCGTCGATGAAGGATGGACAGATCGAGCTTCGCGCGCTGGTCGCCTCGCCCGATGGACGCAGCGTCGTGCGCACCGAAAAGCACGGCAGGGACCCCGAAGCCGTCGGCGCCGCGGCGGCGCAGGCGCTGCGGGCGCAGGGCGCGGACGCGATCCTCCAGTCCGTCAACCCATGAGCCTGGCAGGGCGTGGCGTGCTGGTCGCGCGGCCGCGTGACCTGGCCGAGGCCTTTGCGGCGGCGCTCGAGCGGCGCGGGGCGCGCGCCATTGTCTTCCCGTCGATCGAGATCGTGCCGCTGCCGCCGCCGCCGGCGCTGCGCAGCGCGGCCGATTACGATCTCGTCGTCTTCGTCAGCCCGAGCGCGGTACGCGTCGCGTCGGCGCACATTGCGGCCTGGCCGGCCGTGGTGGCGGCGATCGGCTCGGGCACGCGGCGCGAGCTCGAGCGCGCCGGCGCCGCCCGCGTGGTCGCACCTGACGCCGGCGCGGACAGCGAGGCACTGCTCGCCGCGCTTCCCGAGGTCGCCGGAAAGCGAGTGCTCATCGTGCGCGGACAGGGCGGGCGGGCCGTGCTGGGAGAGTCCCTCGCCGCGCGCGGCGCGGCCGTCGAGTACGCCGAGTGCTACCGGCGGGTGCGGCCCGCGGCCGACCCGCAGCCCGTGCTGGCCGCGTGGCGCCGCGGGGAGCTCCACGCCGTCGTGGTGTCGTCCGCGGAAGCATTCGACAACCTGCTCGACATGCTGGGCAGCGCCTTGCTCCGCGATACGCCGATATTCGTGCCCCACCAGCGGGTCGCGGAGCATGTCCGCGCCCGGGTCGCGGCCGATGTCCAGCTGGCCGCGTCCGGCGACGACCAGACGATCGAGCGACTGGTAGCATATTTTCATGGCCGAGCCTGATTCCACGCCGCCGCCGCCTCCGCCTCCGCCTGCGGCCATAAGCGAGCCCGCCGCCGCCTCGAAGTCCTGGCTTCCGGCGCTCGCCCTGATCGCCGTGCTCCTCGCGGCGGGACTCGCCGGCCTGTCGTGGCTCGATTCGCGCCAGCGCATCGGCGCGACGCAGGAAGAGCTCGCGCGCCGCCTGCGCGAGATCGAGTCCGATGCGCGCGAGGCGCGCTCGGTCTCGCGCCAGGCGCAGGAAGCCTTGCGCGAGGCGCACGGCAAGATCGCGCAGCTCGAGATGCGGCTGGCCGAGTCGCAAAGCCAGCAGCTCGCCCTGGAGGCGCTCTACCAGGACCTGTCGCGCAACCGCGACGAATGGCAGCTCGCCGAGATCGAGCAGGTGCTGGCCATCGCGTCGCAGCAGCTGCAGCTCGCGCGCAATGTGCGCGCCGCGCTGCTCGCGCTGCAGCTCGCCGAGGCGCGCCTGTCGCGCTCCGACCGGCCGCAATTCGCGCCGATCCGCCGTGCGCTCGCGCGCGACATCGAGCGGCTCAAGGCCGCACCCACGGTCGACCTCGCCGCGGTGACCAATCGCATCGACACGCTCATCGCCGGCGTCGACAACCTGCCGCTCGCATTCGAGGAACGTACGCCGGCGGCCAAGGAGCCCGCCGCCCCGCCCGCGGCGGAGCGAAGCTTCCTTGCGCGGCTGGGCAGCGAGGTCTGGAGCGAGCTCTCGCAGCTCGTCGTCGTGCGCCGCATGGGACCGGTGGAGCCGCCGCTCCTGCCGCCGACCCAGGCCTACTTCGTGCGCGAGAACCTGCGCCTGAGGCTCCTCAATGCGCGCGCCTCGCTCCTCTCGCGTGACGAGGCCGGCTATCGCGAAGACCTGCGCGCCTCGCTCGCCTGGACGCAGCGCTATTTCGACGGCAAGTCGAAGCAGACCGCCGACGCGGTGGGACAGCTCAAGCAGCTCACGGGCGTCTCGATCACCTTCGAGATGCCGACCATCCAGGAAAGCCTCGAAGCGGTGCGCGGCTACAAGTCGCGGCGCGACCGTAGCCCGGGATGAAATCGCTCTTCTGGCTGCTGGCGGTCTTCGCCGCCGCGGTCGCCATCGTCATCCTCGGCCGCGTCGACGCCGGCTACGTGATGTTCGTGTATCCGCCGTACCGCGTCGAAGTGACGATGCTGTTCTTCGCGATCGCCTCGCTGCTGCTCTTCTTCGCGCTCTACTGGCTGCTGCGCCTCCTGGGCCAGGCCCTGTCGCTGCCCGCGACCGTGCGCGCATACCGCGCAAGGCGCCGGCGCGACCGCGCGCACGCCGCGCTCGCCGCGGCCTTGCAGGCCTATTACGAAGGACGCTACACGCGCGCCGAGAAGGAGGCTTCGATCGCATTCGAGACCGGACCGGCGCCGGGGCTCGCCGCGCTGCTCGCCGCGCGCGCCGCGCACCAGATGCGCGATTTCGAGCGGCGCGACCGCTGGCTGGAGCGCGCCGACGGCACCGGCGCCAATCTGCAGACCGCGCGGCTGGTGAGCCGCGCGGAGCTCGCGCTCGAGGAGCGCGATTTTGGCGCGGCGCGCGACGCGCTGAGCAAGCTGCAGGATGCCGGCCCGCGGCACATCGCGACGGCGCGCATGCTGCTGCGCGCGGAGCGCGGCGTGGGACGCTGGGACGAGGTGCTGCGGCTGGCCGGCCAGCTCGTCAAGCGCGACGCCATCGCGCCGGCGCTGGCCGAGGAATACAAGGTGCAGGCCAACGTCGAGCTCCTGCAGCGCTCGTCGGACGACGAAGGCGCCTTCGAGCGGCGCTGGCGCGCCATCCCGTCGCGCGACCAGGTGCACCCGCGCGTCGCCGCGGCCGCCGCCCGGCACGCCACCGCCCTCGGCAAGGCGGCGCTGGCGCGCGAGATCCTCGAGAAAGCGCTGGCCGTCGAATGGACCTCGAAGCTCGTCAACCTCTACGGCGACCTGCCTGCGCAGCTCGACGACGGCGGGCGCGCCGAGGAGGCGCGCCTGCGCATCGAGCGCGCCGAGCGCTGGCTCACCGAGCGCAGCCGCGACCCGGAGCTGCTCGGCGTGCTCGGGCGCCTGTGCATGCACGCCGAGCTATGGGGCAAGGCGCGCAGCTTCCTCGAGGCGAGCCTCTCGTTCGAAGAGAGCCGCCACGCCCACCTCGAGCTCGCGCGCCTCGCCGAGCGGCTCGGCCAGCCCGGCGACGCGCAGCAGCACTTCCGCCGCGCCGCCGAGCTGCCCTGATCACGGAATACAGAAGCGGTCGGCCTCGAGGTCGGTGACGAAGCCGTGCGCCGGGGCATGCGCGATCAATAGCTCGACCTTCGCCTGAAGCGCGGCTTCCTGTGGGGTCACGCCGCACGCCCAGAACACCGGCACCAGCCCCTTGGGAAGCGCGGGAACCGGTCCGCCGAACAGCGGACGCTCGAGATCGGCGCCGATCGCCGCCGGATCGCCGATGTGGATCGGGGCGCCGTGGTTATGGGGGAAGCGGCTCGACACCTGGGTGGCGATGATGGCGTGCTCGGGCGTGAGCCAGCGCATGGTCACCACCATGTCGCCGCGGAATCGTCCGGCGGGCAGCGTCGGGATGCGCGAATTCAGCACCCACCGGTGCCGGTCGGTCGGCACGCCGGCGCGCTCCAGCGCGCCGTCGAACGTCATGCCCGAGCCGATGAGGAAGGCGACCAGGTCGCTTCGCCACAGGTCGCGGATATCGCTCACGTCGCGGCGGCGCCCGTCCTCGAACACGGAGTACTGCGCGAGGTCGGTGCGCAGGTCGGCGCCCGGCGCGAGCTGCTTCGGCTCCGGGCTGCCGGGGTCGCACACCTCGAGCACCGGGCAGGCGCGCGAGTTGCGCTGGCAGTAGAGGAGGAAGTCGAAGGCGTACTTCTCCGGCACGATGGCGAGGTTGGCGACCACGTAGCCGAGCGCCAGGCCGCGCGTGCTCGCCGTGTGCCGCTTCTCGCGGATGTCGAGCCGCGCCTTCTGCGCCGGCGTCACAGCATCACCTCGTAGAGCTGCGCGTGTCCCGTCACGTCTGACGTATACAGCACGCGACTGCCATCCGGCGAGGGCCGCGGATGCGGATGGGTGTGCTGCGGCGCATAGACCTCGCGCGGCCCGTCGTTGTACGGAAAGGCTCCCGCCCAGTGGGCGCCGACCGAGCTCGACCGCGGCTCGCACAGCTTCTCCGCCTCGTCGCTTCCCACCTTGAAGCGATGCACGCCGATGTCGGGGAAGTTGGTGTCGCACGCGACCCAGCTGCCGGTGTCGTCGGGGTGCGCGTGCCATGCCGGAAAGCGCGTGATCCAGCGCAGCTCGCCGCTGTCGACACGGATCGCGCGCATGCCGTGCGGCCAGTCGACGAAGGCGAGCTCGCGCCGGCCGCGCAGCCAGCTCTCGTGCGTCAGCCACTGCAGCTTGTGCTCGCGTTGCCAGAGCCGCCGGTTGCCGCTGCCGTCGCGGTTCACGAGCCACAGCCGGTCGGTGAGCGGGCCGGCGTAGAAGATCAGGCTCGAGTCGTCCGGGCAGAACTGCGGATGGCCTATGGTGTCGCGCTCGAGAATGGTCTGGATGGTGCCGGAGGCGAGGCCGATGACCACGAAGCGCGACACCTTTCCTGCCTTGACCGGGATCGCCCACCAGCGGTCGTCGCGCGAAAGCGTGGTCGTGCCCATCGCGGCGCCGACCATGCCTTTCTCGCGCATCTCGACCGCGCCGAAGTCCGCCAGCTCGTCTTCCCTCAGCGTTTCGAGGTCGAGGCGGATCGCCCGAGTGCCCGCCACGAACACCACGAAGCGCCCATCGTGCGACGGGTGGAACGACCACTCGGCCAGGTCGGGGCGATCGGTCAGCTGGACCAGGCGGTTATCCGTCTCGGCGAAGAGTTGCGGCGCGCCGGCGCGGTGTGAGACGAAGAGGAGCCGGCGCATCGCGTCGTCCCACGGCGGAACGAAGAAGAACGGGTGGTGATGGATCGAGGGATGGCTCGTCACCTGGCGGATGCGTCGCCCGGTGGCAGGGTCGGCCAGCCAGCGCGTCTCCGCCGGGTAAACGCCGCCCTTGCTCACTCGCCCTTCTGGGGCGGCAGGAAGGCATGCGCGCAGCGCGGACAGACCAGCTCGATGCGGCGCGCCGCGACCAGCTGCGGATCGACCGGGAACCATTGCGCGCACTTTGGGCACGGCACCCATTGCGCGTTGCCCTGCTTTTCCCAGGCCGGGTTCACGCCGAAGGCCACCCGCTGGCGTCGATGCCGTGGAGCAGGCGCCGCGCGCGTTCGAGCGTGTCGCTGCCAACCGTGTTGGCCGGCACGAAGGGCTTGGGCCGGCCCGGGCCGGGAGAGGGCGGCAGGGTCGCGTCGATGCCGAGCTTGCTGATGGTGCTCGCGCCCGGCGGCAGGGACGGATCCAGGTTGGGATGCGTGAGGCCGTCGATGCGCAGCGCGTCGCGGTGCCATTGCACGCGAGTGGCGATCGCCCACATGACCTGGCGCTCGTCGAACAGGTCGACGTCCTCGTCCACCGCTATGACCGTGCGCAGGCGCCGGTAGCCGAGCGCGGCAGCGAGCGCATCGCGCACCTCGCCGCGCTCCGGGTCCCGGAACTGCAGATAGGCGTGGAAGCGCCGTCCGGAGAACGGCACGTGCACGTTCTCGAGCGACGGCGCGACCGGCTTGAGCATCGTGTAGAGACGTCCCTCCATCGCCAGGTTCTCGGGCACCAGGTGGTCCTCGAGGCCGGCGCCGAAGTCGGCCCAGAGCGCATCGCGGCGGCGGGTCACTGCGGTGACCTCGACCGCATGGCTCGCGGTCTGCACGCCGACGTAGCCGGTGTATTCGGCGAACGGGCCATCGGCGACGCGCACGCCGGGCGGCACGAAGCCCTCGATCACGATCTCGGCGTCGGCCGGCACCATCAGGCGCTCGCCGTGCGTGATGCTCGGCGCGAGGCGCAGCGCCTCGCCGGCGATGCCGCCGGCCGCGCCCCAGTGGCTCTGCGGATGGGACAGCTTGGCTTGCGCGCCGAGCACCACCTTCGGGTGATGGCCGATCCAGAGGGCGAACGGCGCGCGCTCGCCTCGCGCCTCCCACTTCGCCAGGTTGCGCGCGTTATGCGACGAGGGATACGGATAGAACGTCAGGGACCGGGGTCCGCGTATCGCGCAGCGCTGCACCGAGACGTTGTCCACGCCGGACTCGGGGTCGAGCGTGATGCAGTGGCCCGCCGTGACGTAGTGGCCGAGGTCGAGCTCGTGCTGCCGCAGCGCCGGCAGGCGCGCCAGGTCGGGCTCGCGCTCGACCCATTCCTGGACCGGAGCCTGCGAGACCCGCACAGGCGGCTTCGGCGCCGCGGCCAGCCGGGCGAACGCCGCGGCGGCGCGCCGGTGATCGGCGATGCCGAGCAGCGCCGCGACCTGCACACGGCTGGCAAAAAGGTTGGTCACCACCTGCATGGCGCTCGGCGCGCCGTCCGCGAGGCGCGGGCGCTCGATCAGCAGCGCCGGATAGCGGCCCGCGTCGGACAGCGCATGCTGCAGCGCCGTGATTTCCTGCACCACCGACAGCGGCTCGCTCACCCGCCACAGCGCGGGCCCGCAGGCCTCCAGATGCTCGCGCAGGTTCATGCCGG
>DASSPL010000104.1:0-3340 GCA_035699685.1 Burkholderiales bacterium
GGCGACTGCGCCGAGGTGAGCCTGGACGACATCAAGATCGTGGAGAAGAGCCGCGGCTCGCGCATCGAGCGGCCGCTGCACCACACGCAGCTCTCGGCCGAGTCGGTCGAGCTGGGCGCCTACAGCCACTACATGCAGAAGGAGATCTTCGAGCAGCCGCGGGCGCTCCGCGACACGCTCGAGCTCGCCATCAACGCGCGCTCGATCACCCCGGAGCTCTTCGGCACCGAGGCCGCCGCCGTGCTGGGCGCGACCGAGGGCGTGCTGATCCTCGCCTGCGGCACGAGCCACCATGCGGGCCTGGTCGCCCGGCACTGGATCGAGAGCCTCGCGGGAATCCCGTGCAACGTGGAGATCGCGAGCGAGTACCGCTACCGCCAGTCGGTGCCCCACCCGAAGACGCTGGTGGTCGCCATTTCCCAGTCCGGCGAGACCGCCGACACGCTGGCCGCCCTGGAGCACGCCCGCAGCCTCGGCCAGCCGCACTCGCTGGGCATCTGCAACGTCGCCGAGTCCGCGCTGGTGCGCGCGGCGAGCCTGCGATTCCTCACGCGCGCCGGCCCCGAGATCGGCGTCGCCTCCACCAAGGCCTTCACCACGCAGCTCGCCTCGCTCCTGCTGCTGGCGCTCACGCTCGCCAAGCAGCGCGGCAAGCTCTCGCAAAGCAAGGAAGCCGAGTGCCTCGAGGCGCTGCGCGCGCTGCCGGCCATCATCCAGCGCACGCTGCAGATGGAAGGCCCGATCACCGACTGGTCGGCGCAGTTCTCGCTCCGCAACCATGCGCTTTTCCTCGGCCGCGGCATCCACTACCCGATCGCCATGGAAGGCGCGCTCAAGCTCAAGGAGATCTCCTACATCCACGCCGAGGCCTATCCCGCCGGCGAGCTCAAGCACGGGCCGCTCGCGCTGGTGGACTCGCGCATGCCGGTGATCGCCATCGCGCCGCGCGGCGCGCTCATGGAGAAGCTCAAGTCGAACCTGCAGGAGGTGCGCGCCCGCGGCGGCGAGCTCTTCGTCATGGCCGACGAGGACACGCAGATCGCCAACGGGGTCGGCTTCCACGTGATCCGCATGCCCTCGCACCCGGCGCTCATCTCGCCGATCGTGCACGCCGTGCCGCTGCAGCTGCTGGCGTACCACGCGGCCATCTGCAAGGGCACCGACGTCGACAAGCCGCGCAACCTGGCCAAGTCGGTGACGGTGGAGTGAGATCGGGTCCCGGCCTGCGCCGGGACCACGTCGCCCGGCGAAGGCGGGGGCCCTGTCCGGGTCGGCGCGGTATTCTTACGGAATGCCCAAGAAGACCTCCACCTTCAACCCGGCCCTCGAGCCGATCTCGCAACCCCTCCCGGCCGCGGTGGCCGAGTCCATCGGCCGCACCGTCGCGCGCCATTCCTATCTCGAGTGGGTGCTCGGGCAGGTGCTCTACAGCCTGCTCGAGATCTCCATCAAGCAGGGGCGCAAGGTCGTGCAACGGCCGAAGCCGCGCCAGTACGTCGCCGCGATCGAGGGCCTCTACGCCTTCCACAAGCTCGAGAGCAAGTTCAATTTCCCCGGCCTCGCCCGCGCCATGGAGGCGGCCGACCGCGCCCGCGACGCGCTGGCGCACTCGGTGTACATGCACGACGTGAACCTGCGCGAGGGGCGCGTGCACCTGGTGAGAGGCTCGTGGGCGCTGGCGCATCCCGACGAGAGCGTGAGCAGCGACCGCTGGCCCGAGGCGCCGGTCCTCGACCGCGCGCTGCTCACGCAGCTGCGCGACGACGTCGAGGCGGCCGTGACGCGCGCCGAGAAGCTTCGCGACACGACGGACCGGCTGCTGCGCAAGCTGCACGACGCGCGCAGGACCAACCCGCGCTTCGACCGCCGCCGCTCCCGCTAGGGCGCTACTTCTTCACCAGCTCCACGCGGCGGTTCTTCGCCCGCCCCGCCTCGCCGCGATTGTCGGCGATGGGACGCTCCTGGCCGAAGCCCGCCGCCGACAAGCGGCCGCGCTCGATGCCGCCCGCGACGATCGCCGCCATGACGCTGCGCGCGCGATTCTCCGAGAGCGCCTTGTTGGCCCCGGGCTGTCCCACGTTGTCGGTATGGCCCTCGATGGCGATCTTCAGTCCCGGCGACGCCTTCAGCATCTTGACGATCTCGGCGACCGTGGCCTGCCCGTCGGCCTTGAGATCCGCCTTGCCGGTATCGAAGTTGATGTACAGCGCGATGAAGCCGTTCCGGTTCAACTCGTCGAGGAGCCGGTTCGCGCTCACCACCTGCTGCATCGCCGCGACCTCGACGATCCAGAGCTTGTAGCTCTGCGTGGGCGCGCTGAAGATCCCGGGCTCGACGCGCACCCACACTTCCTTGCCTGCGGTGACCACCTTGAGCGTGGTCTCCCCTCCGTCGCCCTCACGCGGCAGCCGCTCGTACAGAACCTCGCCGCCGATCCCCTTCACCGCGTTCTGGTAGTTGCGGATCACCTGCAAGGGGCTCGGCTGTCTCTCGGGCGTCTTGTGGAAATACAGGATCGTGGTCGCATCGCCCTCCACCGGCTTGCGCTCCGGCTCGCCGCTCCTGGCGCCGACCGCGAACTCGACGGCGTTGAAGTTCTTCTCGTACTCGGCGATGAACGAGTTCGGGTAGCGCGTGAGCAGCGGATGGTCCTTCGACTGCGGCGCATCCGACTGGGCAAGAGCCGCCGCGGCCCAGGCCGCAAGCGCCGCGACAGCCACGGCCCGGAGCATCAATCTGTTGGCAGTGCCCATGTCATCCCTTTGGCGATTGCGCGGCGGCAAACGGTATCCATGGCTATGCCGGCAACTGCACCGGCTCTCGCTCGGGGTCCGCTTCGGAGGGCCGCTTGCCGCGCACGTGGCAGGCGACGAAATGCCCGCCCCCCATGTCCGCGAGCGGCGGCACCTGCTCGCGGCAGATGGGGAACTCGCGGATCGGGCAGCGCGTGTGGAAGCGGCACCCCGAGGGCGGGTGGATGGGATTGGGCACGTCGCCCTCGAGCACCACGCGCGCGCGCTTGAACGACGGATCGGGAATCGGCACCGCCGCCAGCAGCGCCTCGGTATAGGGATGCAGGGGACGCACGTAAAGGTCGCGCGCCGGCGCGATCTCGACGATGTGGCCGAGGTACATGACGGCGACGCGGTCGCTGATGTGCTCGACCACCGAGAGGTCGTGGGCGATGAAGAGATAGGTCAGGTTGAACTTGGCCTGCAGGTCCTCGAGCAGGTTGATGACCTGCGCCTGGATGGAGACGTCGAGCGCCGAGACCGGCTCGTCGCAGACGATGAGCTTGGGCGAGACGGCGAGCGCGCGCGCGATGCCGATGCGCTGGCGC
>DASSPL010000105.1:0-2837 GCA_035699685.1 Burkholderiales bacterium
TATTCGTCGCGCTCGTGGGCGGTGCATACCGAGGTGATCGAGAAGTATCCCGACCGCTACAAGGTCCTGGAGAGCACCGCGCGCCAGGTGTTCGACAACCCGAAGTACCGCGAGGAATACGCCAAGACCGGCGTGCCGATCGAGACCATCCAGTACGGCGACCGCGCGGTGTGCAATGACTACGTGAAGGGCATGCTGGCGCTGACCAACGAGTACCGGTCGCTCCTGACCGCCAAACAGAAGAATTAAGCGCCCGCCGTGAAGGAGCCTGCGCCGCTCGGCGCGGACCTCGTCATCCCCGCGCTGGCGCTGGCGTTCGCGGTCTACTTCTTCGTCTCGATCGCCGACCTCGCCTGGGAAGCGAAGGCGAACGGCACCGTCATCGGCGGTGTCCTCGTCGTCCTGGTGCTGATCCAGCTCGTTCGCATCGGCATCCGCCTGGCCCGCCGCCAGGGGACGCTCGGCTTCGAGCCGCTGCTCACCCCGCGCGACGCGCTCGGCAAGCGCATCGGCCTGGTCGTCATCACCGTCGCCTTCATCGCCACGCTGCAATGGCTCGGCCTCACGCTCGGCCTGCTCCTCGCGCTCTTCGCCAGCCTGTGGGTCATGGGCGCCCGCGGCAAGGCGCTCTACATCATCCCGGTGGTGGTGGCGGCGCTCGCGTACCTGCTTTTCGTCGCGCTGCTGCAGACCGATATTCCGCATGGACCGATAGAGAGGTTGCTCTCGTGAGGGCGTCGGCTTTTTGCCGCCCCCCTGTCAAGGGGGGAAGCGAACGCAGTGAGCGGGGGGTTGGTCTTAAAGGGCAACCCCCCGTTCGCTTCGCTCACGCCCCCCTTGACAGGGGGGCGGCAGAGAAATGACCTGGGACTTCCTCCTCGGCCAGTTCGCGGCGCAGTTCGCCCTGTGGTGGGTGATCGTGCCGGCGATCCTGCTCGGCATCATCGTCGGCATCCTGCCGGGCTTCAGCCCGCAGAACACGCTGATCATGCTGCTGCCGCTGACGCTGGCGGTGCCGGTCGACCAGGCGATGGCGTTCATGATCTCGCTCTATTGCGCGAACCACCTCGCCGGCGGCATCCCGGCGATCCTGGTGAAGATTCCGGGCTCGGGCGGCGCGGCGGCGACCACGCTCGACGGCTACCCGATGACGCAGAAGGGGCAGGCGCAGCAGGCGCTGGTGCTGTGCTTCACGGCGTCGGTGTTCGGCGGGCTGATCACCACGCTCGCCACCATCGCGCTGCTGCCCTGGCTGTCGCAGATCGGCCTGCACCTGCGCTCGGTCGAGATGGTGGTGGTGATGCTCTTCGGCCTGACCCTCATCGCGGTGATCGCGGCCAAGGACACGCTGAAGGCGCTGATCGCCGGCTTCTTCGGCCTGCTGATCGGCGTCATCGGCACCGACCACATCTACAACACGCCGCGCGCCACCTTCGGCTTCCTCGAGCTCTACGACGGCGTGCCGCTGGTGCCGGCGCTGATCGGCCTGTTCGCCATCTCCGAGGCGCTGGTGATGCTGGAAGAGAAGATGATCGTCGACGAGGCCGGGCGCGAGCGCGCGATGGCCGCGCGCTGGAGCGACACGGTCGACGGCCTCAAGCTGTCGCTGCAGAAGTGGTGGCACATCCTGTGGACGTCCTTCGTCGGCCTGTTCATCGGCGTGGTACCGGGCGCGGGCGCGAGCATCGCCGCCTTCGTCGCCTACCAGCAGTCGCGCCTGTGGTCGAAGACGCCGGAGAAGTACGGCACCGGCATTCCCGAGGGCGTCATCGCACCCGAGGCGGCCAACAACGGCGTGACGTCAGGCACGCTGGTGCCGACCCTCGCGCTCGGCGTGCCGGGCGGCTCGACCGCCGCGGTGATGATGATCGTGCTGCAGTACCACGGCATGATCATGGGGCCGCGCCTCTTCACGCAGAACCCGGAAGTCGCCTACGGCGTGTTCGTCTCCATGGCGGTGGCGTACATCTTCATGGTGTTCACCATCCTGCCGCTCGCGCGCTACATGTCGCGCGTGGTGCTGTTCGAGACCACCTTCCTCGCGCCGATCATCATCCTCGTCACCATCGTCGCCGCCTTCGGCGAGCGGCAGTACCTCTTCGACATGGTGCTGGCGCTCATCTTCGGCGTGATCGGCTACATCGCCCACAAGACCAACTACCACGTCACCGCGATCCTCATCGGCATCCTGCTCGGACCGCTCTTCGAGCAGTACCTGGTGCGCGCGCTGCGCATCTCGCAGGGCGACCTGTCGGTGTTCTTCTCCTCGACGCTCGGCAATATCCTGTGGGGCTTCCTCGTGCTCTCGCTGCTGCTGCCGTGGCTGAAGACCCGCTTCAGTCGATCTTCACCCCCGTCGCCCTGACGACCTGGCCGTACTTCGCGTGCTCGGCGCGGATCAGCGCCGCGAACTCCTCCGGCGTGGTGAGATAAGGCTCGAGGCCGCCGACGTTGCGGATCTTGTCGCGCATGTCCGCTTCGCCGAGCAGCCGGGCGGTCTCCGTTCTGATTTTCTGTACTACGTTGGCAGGCATGCCCACCGGTCCAAACACGCCGAGCCACGGCGTGACCTCCAGGTCGGGATAGAAATCGGCGAGACGCGGCAGGTCGGGGTAGGCGCTCGAGCGGCTGCGTCCGGCGACGGCGAGGGCGCGCAGCTTGCCTGACTTGATGTGCCCGGCGACCGAGTTGCCGCCGAACATCGCCATCACGTCGCCGCCGAGGATCGCCACGGTGGCCGGGCCGCCGCCCTTGTAGGGCACATGCAGGAGGTCGATGCCGGCGCGCGACTTCAGCATCTCCATCACCAGGTGGTGCTGGCTGCCGTTGCCGATCGA
>DASSPL010000106.1:0-2908 GCA_035699685.1 Burkholderiales bacterium
CCGGAGCTGCGCATCGACCAGTATCCGTTCCAGCTCTCCGGCGGCCAGAAGCAGCGGGTGATGATCGCCGCGGCGCTGGCCGTCGAGCCGGAAGTGCTGATCGCGGACGAGCCGACCACGGCGCTGGACGTGACGATCCAGGCGCAGATCCTGGATCTTCTGAAGAAGCTCCAGCAGGAGCGCCGCATGGCGCTGCTGCTGATCACCCACGACCTCGGCATCGTGGCGCAGATGGCCGACCGCGTCGCCGTCATGTACGCCGGCGAGATCGTCGAGCTGGCGGAGCGCGAATCGTTCTTCCGGGCGCCGCAGCATCCGTATTCGCAGAAGCTCTTCGCCGCGCTGCCGACGCCGCAGCGGCGCGCGGGCGAGCTGGCGGTGATCCGCGGGCAGGTGCCGCCGCTCACGCGCACCTTCGACCACTGCCGGTTCGCCGACCGCTGCGACTACGTGTTCGACCGCTGCCGCGTGGAAGCGCCCGCGCTCCTCGAGCCGCTGCCGGGCCACCGCGCGCGCTGCCACCTGCGCGAGGCGGGACCGGCGGCGCCGCGCGTGCGCTCCACCGGGGAGGAGACGCTTCTCGCGCGAGGCCGCGAAGCCGGGCCGGTGCTCCTGCAGGTGAAGGACCTCAAGGTGCATTTCCCCATCAGGCGCGGCGTCTTCCGGCGTACCGTGGGCTACGTCAAGGCAGTCGACGGCGTCTCGTTCGACCTGCAAGAAGGCCGCACGCTGGCGCTGGTCGGCGAGTCCGGCTGCGGCAAGACCACGACCGGCAAGGCCATCCTGCGGCTGATCGAGCACTCCGGCGGCACGATCCGCTTCAGGGACAAGCCCCTGGAGACCCTGGGGCGCGACGGGATGCGGGCGTACCGCCGCGCCATGCAGATCGTGTTCCAGGATCCGTATGCCTCGCTCAACCCGCGCCTGCGCGTGGCGGAGATCCTGCTCGAGGGGATGCGCAGCCTCGGTGTGCTCAAAGACGATACGGAACGGCTGGCTCGCCTGGGAGACTTGTTAGGAGAGGTGGGGCTGCCGGCCGACGCCCTGGCCCGCTATCCGCACGAGTTCTCCGGCGGCCAGCGGCAGAGGATAGCGATCGCCCGCGCGCTGGCGGTCGACCCGGCCCTCATCGTCTGCGACGAGCCGACCAGCGCGCTGGACGTGTCGGTGCAGGCGCAGATCCTGAACCTGCTGCGCTCGCTGCAGGCGCGCCACGGCATCGCCTACCTCTTCATCACGCACAACATCGCGGTGGTCGATTACCTGGCCCACCAGGTGGCGGTGATGAAGGAAGGCCGCATCATCGAGGCCGGCACGGTTGACTCCGTGCTGCGTACTCCGCAGCATCCGTATACCAAGGAACTGCTGGCAGCCGTCCCGACCGTCGATTGAGACTCCTTTTCTTGCTAGCGGCGCTGGCCGCCGCGCCAGCCGCGTGGGCCGCGCACGCGTACGCCCAGTTCGGCGACGTCAAGTATCCGGCCGGGTTCAAGCACTTCGAGTGGGTAAACCCGGATGCGCCCAAGGGCGGCGAGATCGAGCTGGTGCCGCCGCTTCGCATCACCAACTTCGACAAGTTCAACCCCTTCACCCTGCGCGGCACCGCGCCGCCGGGGCTGAGCGCGCTGGTCTTCGAGTCGCTGCTGACGGGCACCTACGACGAGCCGACCACCGCCTATGGCCTGCTGGCGGAGGATGTGGCGGTCGCGCCGGACGGCCTGTCGGTGACCTTCAGGCTGAACGCCAGGGCGCGCTTCCACGACGGCAGCCCGGTGACCGCCGCGGACGTGAAGCACTCCTTCGACACGCTGATGAGCAAGCAGGCCACGCCGAGCTACCGCGTGATCTTCAGCGACGTGAAGGAGGCCGTGGTGACCGGACCGCTCAGCGTGCGCTTCGACTTCAGGCGCGCGAGCTCCGAGCTGCCGCTGATGGTCGGCGGCCTGCCGGTGTTCAGCCGCGCCTGGGGCGCCGGCAAGCCGTTCGACCAGGTGATCAGCGAGTATCCGATCGCGAGCGGCCCCTACCGCATCGGCCGCATGAACTTCGGCCGCGACATCACCTACCAGCGCGACCCGCAGTACTGGGCGCGGGACCTGAACGTCCGGCGCGGCATGTACAACTTCGACCGCATCACCTACAAGATCTACAAGGACAACACCGCGCAGACCGAGGCCTTTCGCGCCGGCGAGTTCGACTACATCCAGGTCTTTTCCGCGCGCGACTGGGCGCGCCGCTACACCGGCAAGAAGTTCGACAGCGGCGAGCTGATCCGCGCCGAGTGGAAGACGAGGAACGCCGGCGACTTCCAGGGCTTCCTGATCAACACGCGGCGCGAGAAGTTCAGGGATCCGCGGGTGCGCGAGGCGCTGGTCCTCGCCTTCGACTTCGAGTGGCTGAACCGCCAGCTCATGTACAACTCCTACACGCGCGTGCGGGGGTTCTTCAACGCGAGCGATTTCGAGGCGAAGGGGTTGCCCGGACCGGACGAGCTCAAGCTGCTGGAGCCGCTCCGCGCCACGCTGCCGAAGAAGGTGCTCACCGAGGAGGTGCCGCTGCCCCCATCCACCGACGCGCCGCGCAGCCTGCGCGACAACCTGCTGAAGGCCAAGGCGCTGCTCGAGGAAGCCGGCTGGACCTATCGCGACGGCGCCCTGCGCAACGCGAAGGGGGAGCCCTTCGTCTTCGAATACCTCGACGGGGGCTCGGGCGGCGAGCGGATCTTCGTACCTTACGCGCAGGCGCTGGAGAAGCTCGGCATCGAAGGCCGCTACCGGCGGGCTGATTTCGCCCTGATCCAGCGGCGGCTGCAGGTGTTCGACTTCGACATCTTCACCGTGCGCCTGCCGGGGCGCGAGGCGCCGGGCGCGGAGCTCCTCGATCGCTACGGCTCGCGCTCGGCGGACAC